>JBKHDS010000103.1:0-7493 GCA_046541215.1 Nitriliruptoraceae bacterium | reverse complement strand
GACGGGGGGCGGCGGGTTACCGTTCGCTCGCCGGTGGCGTCCTGGGAGGGACGCGCGGGGACCCCCGAAGCCGGCGCCCCGTCGGTCGGGAGTCCGGCCTGACGGCACCACATCGGGAGGGGTGCACCACCTCGAGGGTGGAGGTGCACCACCGGGAGGCAGCGCGACGCTGCAGGGAGCAGACGCACCTATGCGAACCACCGTGAAGCGGCACACGCCGCGTTGGCGGGCGATCGGCGCCTCGATCCTGGCGCTCTCGCTCCTGCTGGCAGCCTGCGGCGGCGAGGCCGACGACGCCGACGACGCCGACGCTGAGGACGCCGCTGAGGAGGAGCCTGCGGACGACGGCGGTGACGATGACGCCGATGATGGTGGCGACGCCGAAGAGGGTGGCGACGCCGACGAGGGTGGCGACGCCGAAGAGGGCGGCGATGGGGACGCTGCCGGCGAGGTCCAGGCGGACGTCGGGGTCGACCTCGAGAACCAGGTCCTGACCATCGGGGCGCTCGACGACGTGTCCGGTCCGGGCTCCACGATCGGTCTGCCCTACGCGGTCGGCAAGCGTGTCGCCGTCGAGCAGGTCAACGCCGGGGAGCTCGACCTGCTGCCCGAGGGGTGGACGGTCGAGCTCGTGGAGCGCGACCACGGCTACAACCCGCAGAACTCGGTGGCGGAGTTCAACGCGATCAAGGACGAGGTCCTGTACTTCGCGACCACCTTCGGCACCCCGAACACCCTCCCGCTCGTGAGCCTGGCCACGCCCGAGGAGATCACGCTCTACCCGGCGTCGCTGTCCAGCGAGCTCGCGATCAACGAGTACACCCCGCCGATCGGCGCGCCCTACAAGGTCGAGGCCGAGCACGCGGTCGCCCACGCCTTCGAGGAGGCCGGTGACGACCTCGCCTTCGGGGTCATCTACCAGCTCGACGACTACGGCGGTGACGGCCTGGCCGGTGCGGAGGACGCCGCGGAGTTCCTCGGCATCGAGCTCGTCGGCGCCGAGGGTGTCGCCCCCGGTGAGACCGACGTGACCGCCCCGGTCCAGGCGCTGCAGAACGCGGGCGCCACCCACATCCTGCTCGCCGTCCTGCCCTCCACCACCGGCCCGGTGCTCGGCACCGCCGCCCAGCTCGGCTACGGCCCGGTCTTCTACGGGCTCACCGCCTCCTGGATCGACGCCTTCTTCGACCCCGAGGTGCTGCCGCCGGCGGTCTACCAGAACTTCCGCTGGGCGACCGGGTTGCCGCTGTGGGGCGAGGACCTGCCGGGCATGGACGCGTTCCTCGAGGCCTACGAGGCCTACGGCGCCGAGCAGTACCCGCCGGACTTCTACATCCTGGCCAGCTACACCCAGGCGCTGCTCGGCTTCGAGGCCTTCGCCCGGGCGTACGAAGCCGGCGATGTGACCCGCTCCGGCTACTACGAGGCCCTGCGCTCGATCGACAACTTCGACGCGTTCGGTCTCTACCCCAGCCCGATCGACATGTCGAGCTTCCCCTACGTGACGCTGACCGACACCCGCATCCTCTCGCCGGGCGAGGACCTCGAGGACTGGACGATCCTCGCGGACTTCGCCACCCCGGACAGCTGGCAGGGGATCGACGGCTGAGCGCACGCTGCCGCGCCCGGGTCGTGACACCACGACCCGGGCCGGCAGCGTGCCGGGTCCGGCATCGGGCCCGCAGCGGTGCCGGGTCCCGGCCAGGTGGGACCGGCGCCTGACACGCGCGACGGACGCGACCAGGGGCGAGCGGTGCTCGAGATCAACAACCTCGAGGTGGTCTACAACAAGGTCATCCTCGTGCTGCGGGGCATCAGCCTCACCGTCGACGACGGGCAGATCGTGGCGCTGCTCGGCTCCAACGGGGCCGGCAAGACGACGCTGCTCAGGGCCATCACGGGCCTGCTCGACCTCCACAACGGGGACGTGACCAAGGGCACGGGCAGCTTCGACGGCCAGCCCCTGTTCGGCCCCGAGCCGGACGCGATCGTGCGTCGCGGCATCAGCCACGTCATGGAGCGCCGTCGCATCTTCGCTGACCTCACCGTCGAGGAGAACCTGCTCACCGGTGCCTTCACCCGGCGGGACGGCGAGGTCAGGGACGACCTCGAGGCCCAGTACACCCGTTTCCCGGTCCTCGGTCAGCGCCGGGGCCGGACCGCGGGCTACCTCTCCGGTGGGGAGCAGCAGATGCTCGCCGTCGCACGGGCGCTGATGGCCCGGCCGCGCATGCTGCTGCTCGACGAGCCCACCCTGGGGCTCGCCCCGCGCCTGGTCGAGGAGGTCGCGCAGGTCGTCAAGGACCTCAACCGCGAGGGCATCAGCGTGCTGCTGGTCGAGCAGAACGCCTCGGTCGCCCTGGAGATCGCCGACCACGGCTACGTGCTCGAGACCGGCAAGATCGTCCACGACGGCCCGGCCGCGCACCTGCGCGAGGACGCCGACGTCCAGGAGTTCTACCTCGGCGTCGGGGGCGAGGGCCGACGCAGCTACCGCGAGGTCAAGCACTACCGCCGCCGCAAGCGCTGGCTGTCGTAGGCGGCCGCCTGACCCCTGCCCCCCGCCGACCCCCGTCCCACCCCGCCGACCCCCGTCCCACGGACCCCCGCGCCCTGCCCCGCCGACCCCGCCCGAACCCCGGAGCCGCCATGGACGCGACCTTCACCGCCTCAGCACCGCGCAAGGCGCCCGCACGGACCGGCCAGCCGCTGGTGCGCTTCGAGGACGTCACCCTGTCCTTCTCCGGCATCACCGCCATCGACGACGTCAGCTTCGAGGTCTACCCGGGCGAGCTCTACGCCATCATCGGCCCCAACGGCGCCGGCAAGACCTCCACCTTCAACTGCATCTCCGCGGTCTACCGCCCGACCAGGGGCCGCGTCGAGGTGGCCGGCCAGGACGTCGCGACCCTCGTGCCGCACGAGGTCACGCGCCTCGGCGTGGCGCGCACCTTCCAGAACGTCGAGCTGTTCCCCATGCTCACCACGCTGGAGAACCTGCTCGTCGGCCGCCACACCCGCTACACCTCCAGCTGGTTCGGCGACGGCATCTTCCTCGGCCGCGCCCGCAAGGAGGAGGTCGCGAACCGGGCGAAGGTGGAGGAGATCATCGAGTTCCTCAACCTCGAGCGCTACCGCGACATGCCCGCCTCCTTCCTGCCCTACGGCGTCCAGAAGCGCATCGAGCTCGGCCGGGCGCTCGTGATGGAGCCGACGCTGCTCCTGCTCGACGAGCCCGCCGCCGGGATGAACCAGGAGGAGACCGAGGACGTCGCTCGCTACCTGCTGGACGTGCAGGAGGAGCTGGACGTGACCCAGATCCTCGTCGAGCACGACATGGGGGTCGTCATGGACCTCGCCGACCGCGTCACGGTGCTCGACTTCGGCCGCAAGATCGCCGAGGGCCTGCCCGATGAGGTCCAGCGCGACCCGGAGGTGATCCGCGCCTACCTCGGCTCCAGCGCCGAGGTCGCGAGCCCCGCAGAGGAGGAGCACCGATGAGCGCGACCGCGACCGCGACCCCCGCCGAACTGCTCGAACGCATCAGCCGGGACACCCTGCCGGGCCGGCTCGTCCACCTCGCCCACACCCGGCCCGACGCGCCGGCGCTGAGGGAGAAGCGGCTCGGCGTGTGGCAGGAGCGCAGCTGGGCCGGCTACCGCGACGAGGTGCTCGCGACCGCGATCGCCATGCTGGACGCCGGGGTCACCGCCGGCGACCACGTCGCCATCCTGAGCGAGAACCGCGAGGAGTGGGTGTTCGCCGACCTCGCCGCCCAGTCGATCGGGGCCCGCAGCGTCGGCGTCTACCCGACGAACCCGGAGCCCGAGGTGGCCTACATCGCCTCCCACTCGCGGTCCGTCCTGCTGGTGTGCGAGGACCAGGAGCAGGTCGACAAGGCCGTCGCGATCCGCGCGCAGACCCCCACGGTGCGCACGGTGGTGGTGGTCGACCCGCGCGGGACCCGCGACTACCTCGACGACCGGCTCGTGACCTGGGAGGCGTTCGTCGCACGCGGGCGGGAGCAGCTCGCGACCCGGGCGGGGGAGGTGCTCGAGCGCATCGCCGCACTCGACCCCGACGAGCCCGCCATGATCGTCTACACCTCCGGCACCACCGGGCCGCCGAAGGGCGCGATGCTGTCCTCGCGCAACGTCACCGCCTCCGCGGACGCCGGCGTCGAGGCCTTCGGCTACTCCTCGCAGGAGCAGGTGCTCAGCTACCTGCCGCTGTGCCACGTCGCGGAGAAGATCTTCACGCTCTACCTGCCGCTGGCGACCGGCTCGGTCGTGCACTTCGGCGAGTCGATCGACACCGTCGCCGAGGACCTGCGCGAGGTCGCGCCGACCGTGTTCGTCGGCGTCCCCCGGATCTGGGAGAAGATGCACTCCTCGATCCTGGTCAAGATGGGGGACTCCTCCCGGCTGAAGCGGGCGCTGTTCGCCGCAGGGCTCAAGCAGGGCCAGCGCGTGACCACCAAGACGCAGGCCGGCGGGCGGCCGAGCCTGCTCGACCGCGCGCTGTGGAAGGTGTTCGACCTGCTCATCTTCCGCGCGCTGCAGGAGCGGCTCGGGCTCAGGCGGTGCTGGTTCCCGGTCTCCGGCGCGGCCCCGGTGGCCCCGGAGCTCCTTCGCTGGTTCCACGCGATCGGGGTGGGGATCTGCGAGGGGTACGGGCAGACCGAGTGCGCCGGGGTCAGCCACGCCAACCCGCCGGGCCGCGCCCGCATCGGCACCGTCGGCCCGGTGATCCCGGGTGTCGAGTGCCACCTCGGCGCGGGCGACGAGGTGCTGATCCGCGGGCCCCAGGTGTTCGTCGGCTACCTCCACAACGAGGAGGCGACGAGGCAGACCATCGACGCCGACGGGTGGCTGCACACCGGTGACGTCGGCACGGTGGACGAGGACGGCTACCTGTCGATCACCGGCCGGATCAAGGACATCATCATCACCGCCGGGGGCAAGAACCTCTCCCCGGAACAGATCGAGAACCAGATGAAGACCTCTCCCTACATCAAGGAGTGCGTCGCCATCGGGGACGGTCGCAGGTTCATCTCCGCGCTGGTCCAGATCGACGCCGACAACGTCGGCGACTGGGCCTCCCGTCGGGGGATCGCCTACACCTCCTTCTCCGACCTGGCCTCCAAGCCCGAGGTCGTGGAGCTCGTCGAGAGCGAGATCCGCCGGTGCAACGAGGCGCTCGCGCGGGTCGAGCAGGTCCGAGCCTTCCGTCTGCTGCCCAAGGAGCTCCACCAGGACGACGAGGAGCTCACCGCCACCCAGAAGGTCCGTCGGTCGGCGTTCTACGAGCGCTACGCCGAGCTCATCGAGGAGATGTACTGACCGTGCAGACCTTCCTGCAGCTGCTGTTCTCCGGGCTCGCCCTCGGGTCGATCTACGCGCTCGTGGCGCTCGGGTTCGTGGTCATCTACCGCGCCTCCCAGGTGTTCAACTTCGCCCACGGCGAGTTCCTCATGCTCGGCGCGTTCCTGATGATCTCGCTGGTCGGGGCCGGGCTGCCGTGGGTCGTGGCGCTCGCGGTGACGATGGCGGTGACCGGCACGGTCGGGATGGGCGTCGAGCGGGTCGTCCTGCGCCCCATGATCGGCCGGCCGGTGTTCGTGACCGTCATCGTCACGATCTTCGTCGGCGCCCTGATGCGGGTCGCGATCAACCTCATCTGGGGCGGGGGGGAGCGCGGGATGCCGACCCCCTGGGATCCCACCTCGGTGGTGGAGATCCTGGGTGCGAGGGTGCTGTACAACTCCATCGCCGCGATCGCAGCGACCGCGGTGGTGCTGGTCGGGTTCTACTGGCTGTTCCAGCGCAGCCGCATCGGGGTCGGGATGCGGGCCACCGCCTCCGACCAGGAGGTCGCGCTCGGGCTCGGGATCCCGGTCGGGCGGGTGTTCGCCACCTCGTGGTTCCTGGCCGGGGCGATGGCGGCACTCGCCGGGGTGTTCCTCGGGATGTTCCCGCGCATCGTGGACGGCAACATCTGGCTGATCGCGCTGGCCGCCTTCCCTGCGGTGCTGATCGGTGGGCTCGAGTCGCCGCTCGGAGCGGTGATCGGTGGGCTCGCCCTCGGGGTCACGCAGCTGCTCGCCCAGGGCTACGTCAACCCGCTGCTCGGGGAGTTCGGGAACAACTTCCACCGGGTGTTCCCCTACGTGATCATGATCGGCTTCCTCATGGTCCGGCCCTACGGGCTGTTCGGCACCCGAGAAGTGGAGCGCGTCTAGATGCCTACCAAGCCGCTCTCCGTCCGCTACGAGGACGACCTGCGCCTGCTGTCGTCGAGGTGGCGGCAGGCCGGCACGGTCGTGCTCGTCGCGTTCGTGCTGCTCTTCCCCCTGCGGGCCAGCTCGCTGTGGTTGACGCTCGGTGCCGAGATCCTCGTGTTCGTCGTCGGCGCCGTCGGCCTGATGATCCTGACCGGGTTCACGGGGCAGATCAGCCTCGGGCACTCGGCCTTCATCGGGATCGGTGGCTACACCGCCGCGATCCTCGGGACCACCTACGGCGTACCGTTCTGGCTCATCATCCCCGTCGCCGGGCTGCTGGCCGCCGCGGTCGGGATGGCGGTCGGGCCCTTCGCGCTGCGGCTCAGAGGGTTGTACCTCGCGATCGTGACGCTCGGGCTCGTGTTCCTCGTCGCGCACGTGCTGCGTTCGTTCCCCGAGATCACCGGTGGCCTGTCGGGGCTGGCGGTGCCGATGCTGTGGTGGTTCGACGGACCCGCGGTCAGCTCCCTGGAGACCACGATCCTCGGGACGCCGCTGTCCTCGGCGATCCTGAAGTACTACCTCTTCCTCGTGCTCGCCGTGCTGGCGGTGCTGTTCGCGACGAACCTGCGTCGCTCGCACACCGGCCGGGCGATGGCCGCCGTGCGTGACCGGGACGTCGCCGCCGCGGTGATGGGCGTGGACGTCGCCCGGACGAAGTACGTCGCCTTCGGGGTGTCGTCCTTCCTGGCCGGGGTCGCCGGGGCGATGTTCGCCTGGGAGGCACAGTTCCTGACCATCGACGCCACCGTCAACCTGTTCATCTCGATCGAGTACATCGCGATCATCGTGATCGGGGGGATCGGGACGGTGGTCGGTGCGGTCCTCGGCTCGGTGGCCTTCGTGGTGCTCGGCCAGCTCGCCGACACCCTGCTCGGGGGGTTGCCGCTGCTGTCGGAGCTGTCCAGCGCGCAGCGCCAGAGCACCTTCCAGGCCATCCTGGTGGCGATCTTCCTGATCGTGGAGCCCTTCGGGCTGTACGGCCTCTGGCTGCGCGTCAAGTTCTACTTCATGGCCTGGCCCTTCCGGTACTGACCGCAGGCGTTGCCTTGGGGGGCGCTTCGCGGTGGCTCCGGGTGGGCCCGATCCGGGGGTGCGCGAGCGGCCGGACGGGTGCCTGGCTCGCTGGCGTGCCCGCGGTCGGTGCCGGCCGGGCGGGTGCCTGGCTCGCTGGCGTGCCCGCGGTCGGTGCCGGCCGGGCGGGTGCCTG
>JBKHDS010000102.1:0-7549 GCA_046541215.1 Nitriliruptoraceae bacterium | reverse complement strand
GTCGCTGGGCGCCGTCCGTGGGCGTGGGGCTCGTGCGCGGATCCTTCCGCACGTGTTCTCCATCGACCACTCACCGCCAGACTGAAGCGTTCCGCGTCGGGTTCGCCACGATCGGTGGCTGGTGGCCTGCGCCTGCGCCCCTCAGCAACCGCGCGCCTGCCGCGACGCCTCGGCGGTTCCGGCCCTCCGCAACCGCGCACCTACCTCGACGCGACCGGTCTCGGGTGCTTCAGCGCGACCGTTCGGGACCGACAGGAGCCGTAGGGTCAGCTGAGGTGGCGAGGCGATGGGCGTCTGGTTGCGGACCACCGGGGCGCTGGCGGCGGTCGGCGCCCTGATGGCGGGTGCCTGGTGGTCCACCGACCGTGACGCGGCCGTCCTCCGCATCGGCGGCAGCGAGGCCCTGGCCGAGGACGGGGGCATCGTCACCCTGGACGAGACGACCGCCCGCCTCGCCGATGGGCGTCACGCCCGCATCCGGGTGTCCGTCGTCACCGGCCAGCCCGAGGCGTTCCGCGCCCAGGAAGCGGTCGCCGCCGGCGCCGTCCTGCTGGTCCTTGCCGGCCTCGAGCACGAGGAGTTGCTCGGCGCCGAGCAGATGGCAGCGTTGCGGGCGGCCCTCCACGACAGGATCGACGATGCCGTCCCCGATGCCGAGGTGGAACGGGTGCTCGTGACCGGTCTGCTCGTCGACTGACGCGCCCGCCGTCCTCAAGCCGTCCACGGCCGGCCCCGGACCGCTCCCGCGCCCCCCACCGCGCACGTTCCCTGCGCCCATCCGCAGGGAACGCGCACCCCACCGCCCCAACCCCACCCCGCGCCCCCCACCGCGCACGTTCCCTGCGCCCATCCGCAGGGAACGCGCCGGGCGTGGCCGCGATCCGATCGGTGCCCCCCGGCACCGCGGGCGGCGGGTCGGACGGCCTCCGGCCCGGCGGCCGGCTAGGCCTGCGTCAGGCCGCGGAGCACCGCGTGGACGTCGCGGCTGAAGCCGGACTGGATCGTGGCGAGCAGCTCGGGGAACAGCACCCAGGCGGCGCCGACGACGGTGATCGCCGCGAACAGCTTGGCAGGCAGCCCCAGCAGGAAGACGTTGGCCTGGGGGGCGAAGCGGGCGGCCAGGCCGAGCGCGAGCTCCAGCATGAGCATGACACCCATGATCGGCAGCGCAAGCTCCACCCCGGCACGCACGACGCGGGAGACCTGGCTGATCGCGAACTCCCCCAGCCCCCCGGAGATCGACAGCGACCCGGTCAGTGGCAGCACGTCGATGCTGGCCGCCAGGCCGGCCACGACCAGCCCGAGCCCACCGAGCACGACGAACAGGGTCATGCCGACCAGGTTGAACATCCGCGTCCAGACACCCCCGGCCTGGCCCATCATCGGATCGAAGACCTGGGAGACCATCAGCCCGGAGATCAGGTCCAGGATGCCGCCGGCCACCGCGAAGGAGTGCAGCACGAGCCCGACCAGCCAACCGAGCGCGGCCCCGACGGCGAGGTTCATCACCCCGAGCGAGACGAGCTCACCGACCTCCAGCACGGCCGGGACCGGTCGGGCGAAGAACAGCCCCACCCCGAAGGTGAACGCGAGCCGTGCGGTGGGCGGCATCACCCGCCCGAGCAGGGGGAACATGACCACGAACGCGCCGACCCGCATGAGCGCCAGGATCCCCCCCGTCACCCAGGTCGGGTCGATGGCGAGCGCGGAGATCTCCACCGCTCAGCCCCCGAGCACGTAGGTCGGGATCGCCTCCCACAGCCGTTGGGTGAAGCTCACCACCTGCCCGAGCATCCAGTTGCCGGCCACGATGAACACCAGCGCGATCCCGATCACCTTCGGGACGAAGCTCAGCGTCATCTCCTGGATCTGGGTGACCGCCTGCAGCAGCGAGACGAACACGCCGACGGCGAGCGCGACGAGCAGCAACGGCCCGGCCAGGCGGCTGCCGATGATCATCGCCTCGGTGATGATGTCGATGACCTGGGCATCGTTCACGTCGTCATCCGATCACCGAGGACACGAGCGAGCGCGACAGCAGGCTCCACCCGTCGACCAGCACGAACAGCAGCAGCTTCAGCGGCAGGGACACGAACACCGGCGGCAGCATCACCATGCCGAGCGACATCAGCACCGCGGCGACGACCAGGTCGATCACGAGGAACGGCACGAACACCACGAACCCGATGGTGAACGCGGTGCGCAGCTCGGAGATGACGAAGGCCGGGACCAGCGTGGTCGGCCCGATGTCGGCCTGGTTGGCCGGCGCATCCGCCCCCGACAGGTCCAGGAACATCCGAAGGTCGTCCTCGTCGGTCTGGGCCAGCATGAAGTCCCGCATCGGCTCGTACCCACGCTCGGCCGCCTCCAGCGCGTCCACCTCGCCGGCCAGCAGCGGCTGCAGCGCCACCTCGTTGAGCGTGGAGAAGGTGGACTGCATGGAGAACAGGCTCAGGAACAGCGCGAGCCCGATCAGCACCTGCGCCGGCGGCACGGCCTGGAGCCCGAGTCCCTGCCGGGTGAGGCCAAGCACCACCACGAACCGGGTGAAGGTGGTCATCAGCAGCAGCAGCATCGGCGCGACCGCCGCGGCCGTCAGCAGCACGACGGTGGTGACGGTGCGGGACAGTCCCGGGTCGTCCTCGAGCGTCACGCTCACGCCGGCGGGTGGGGTGACCTCGTCGACCTGCGGCGCGACCGGGTCGGCCGGCGGCGTCGGTGCCGGCAGCCCGGGGACCTCCTGCGCGCTCGCGCCGACCGCTCCCAGCACGAGCAGTGCCAGGAGGATCAGGACGAGCGTCAGCGCGCGGGCCGGCGCTCGTCTAGCGGCGGAGCGGGACATGGAACGGCCTCCCCTGGGTAGGGGTGCGGACCGTCATCGCACGGAGACGGTCGACGAGGCCGATCCTTGGCCCTGCGGTGGTGGAGACCGACGCGGTCGACCCGTCGAGGAGCGCGGCGAGCGCGTCCTCGTCGAGGTGACCGGTACCGGCGGTGGCCCGGACCGCGTCCCTGCGGCCGAGCTCGGACGCCGAGGTGTCGGCGTCGGTGGCGGTGGTGGTGATGCTGGCGTCCTCTCCGGCCGTGCCGGTGACGTCGGAGATGTCGGCGAGCAGCTGCACGCCCTGGTCCGCCGCGCCGATCAGCAGGCGGCGGTCACCGACGGCGAGCACCGCGACGACCGTGCTCTTCGACAGCGCGGTACGGGACAGGACCCGGACCCCGTCCGGCTGGCTGGCGCGGTGCCGGCGCAGCACCATCGGCACGGCCGCGATGGCCGCGAGCACCAGCAGCAGCAGGAGCGGGGAGTCGATCACGAGCCGCTCCGGTTGATCAGCTCGGAGATGCGCACCCCCAGCTCGTCGCCGACGACGACCACATCGCCGCGGGCGACCGGGGTGCCGTTGGCGAGCACGTCCACGGGGGCACCGGCGAGGCGGTCCAGCTCGACGAGGCTGCCCTCCTGGAGCCGCAGCAGGTCGCGCAGCGGCAGCCGCACCCGCCCGAGCTCCACGGTCACGGTCAGCTCGACATCGCCGAGGAGGCTGAGGTCGCCTGGGACCCCGGGGCCGGCACCGGCGGTGAGGTCGGGCAGATCGACGTGGGCGGCGGTCTCGGTGGCGCTCATCGCAGCGTCCCTTCGTCGGGGGCGACCCGCGGCACGCCGCCGTTGGTCGCGTGGAGATCGGGGGCAGAGGCGCCGTGGCCGTTGCCGCTCGCGGGCGAGCGGGCGGGGCGGGGCGGGGTCGGGGGCTCGGCGACCTGGACCGCGAGCTTGCGGCCGCGCTTGCCGAGGTAGGCGGTGCCGAGGTGGCGCTCGTCGACGATCAGGTCAGCCGGACGGTCCACGGGGTGGTCGAGGCGCAGCACGTCACCGGGCTGCAGCGCGGCGAGCACGGATGCGGGCAGCCCGGACCCACCGAGCCGGACGCGCACGTTCAGCGCGGCGTCCAGGACGGTCTCGGCGAGCGGTGAGGAGTACAGGTCGCGGTCGTGCTCCTCGACGCCGCGGTTGCCCAGGAGCAGCCGGTCGAGCTGCGGCACGAGCTGGGCGACCGGGTAGGCGAGGGTGACCAGGCCCTGGGCGGGCAGGTCACCACGGATCTCGACCCGGTAGGTCGGCAGCAGCAGCAGGTCCCCCGGCGAGCCGAGCTGCAGCGGCTGCGGCGCGATCTCCATGCCGAGCAGGCGGGAGGGCTCGGTCGTGAGGTCCTTGAAGGCGTCGTCGATCGCGACCACGGCGGGCTCGAGCAGCTCGTGGGCGAGGAGCGCCTGCTCGAGCTCGGTCGGCCGGCGCGTGATGATCGCCTCGTCCGCGTCACCGACACCCCCGAGCAGCCGCTCGACCACGAGCAGCGCGAAGGGCAGGTCGACCTGGATGAAGGCGGTCGCATCCAGCGCGGCCACGTGCACGAGCCCGAGCACGGTCGGGACCGGCAGGGCCCGGACGAAGTCGTCCAGGGACAGCTGGTCGGTGGTGACGTGCTCGATCTCCAGCGCGGCGTAGCTCGAGGAGCTCCAGGTGGTCGCCAGACGCCGGGCGAACAGCTCGTGGTTCGCCTCCAGGGCCACGATCGCGTCCCGGCTGACGCGGCTCGGACGTCGGAAGTCGACCTCCGACACCGAGGTCCCGCGCGGGTCCGTCACGACCGAGCTCACAGGGCAACCACCTCCGATTGCCCTGCCCGTCGGCCACGCCCGTGGGCGCTGAAGCGCTCCACCTCGACTCGGTCACTGCACCAGCAGTTCGGTCAGCACGACCCGACGCACCACCTCCTCCCCCCAGATGTCGATCGCCTCGCGGCTGAGCCGCTCGCGCAGGGCGTCCGAGCCCTCGAGGCTGCGCAGCTGCTCGGAGTCCATCTCCGCGATGGCCTGCAGCAGGGCGTCCTGGAGCAGCGGGAGCTTCGGTGTGAGCTCATCGGGGACCACGCCCTCCACCAGGACGATGCCCATCGAGATGCGCGCGTGCCGGAGGCTCGCGTTGCCGGTGGTGGTCGTCATCGGCGGGACGACCAGCACCTCGCCGTCGGCCGGCTCGGGTGGCTCGCGATCGCCGAGGAACCACCAGGCACCACCCGCTGCGGAGAGCAGGAGTACCAGGCCGACCACGAGCAGCAGCACCTTGCGACGCGGCTGCCCCTCCTCCTCCTCGTCGTCGACGAGATCGACGGTCTCGGTCGTGCTCACAGTGCCACCTCCTCGACCAGGACGACGATGTCGACGCGTCGGTTGCGGGAACGGCCCTCCGCGGTCTCGTTGGTGTCGAGCGGGTGGAACTCCCCGTAGCCGACGGCCCCGACACGGTCCGCTGGCAGCCCGTGGTGCTCGATCATGCGCGAGAGCACCGCGACCGCCCGGTCGGTGGACAGGTTCCAGTTCGTGTACCCGTTGCGGTTGAGCGGGACGGTGTCGGTGTGGCCCTCGACGAACAGCGGGTTCGGGAACCCGTCGAGCGTCTCGGACACCACCCGGATCACCTCACGGCCGAGCTCGTTGATGGTCGTCGACGCAGGCGCGAACAGGATGTCGTCGCTCGCGATGGACACCACCAACCCCCGCTCCTCGCGGCGCATCTCGACGTGGATCTCCATCCCCTCCTCCTCGAGGGAGGTGTCGAGGGCCTCCTCGACCTGGTTGAGCTGCTCCTGGGCGAGCCGGTGCCGCTCGAGACGAGCCAGCGCGTCGTCGGTGATCTGGATCAGGTCCTCCTCGGGCGGGATCTCCTCGAGCTCCTCCCCGTCCTCCTGGCGTTGCTCGCGCTGGAGCCTGCGCAGCTCCTCGAGCTCCTCGACCAGATCCTCGGGGATCGGGGGGTTGTCGAGGTCGGACACGTCGTGCCGGTCGGGGTCGTCGGGCCGCTCCTCGGCAGGGTTGGCCGGGGTGACGTCCGGCTGGAGCCCGTCGGACTCGGGCAGCAGCCCGTCCCCAGCCTCGTTGCCGAAGGGCACCCGCAGCCCCTCGAGGAAGGCGGTGAACTTGACGACGTCGATCTCGGACATGGCGTAGAGGAGCACGAAGAAGGCCATCAGCAAGGTGACCGCGTCGGCGTAGGTGGTCAGCCACCGGCCGCGGCTGTCCTCCTTGGGCTTGCCGGCGCCACGGCCGCCGCGGCGACCGCCTCCGGTACTCGGTCGGGCCATGTCAGGCCGCCTCGGGTGTGCTGGGGCCCGGCTTCGTCAGCCGGTCGCCGACACCGATGCGCTCCGACGGCGGGAGGTAGGCCTCGAGGCGCTCGATGACGCCGCGGGGGCTCGCGCCGGCCCGGATCGACAGGATCCCGTCGATCGCCACCTCGAGCGCCGCCAGCTCGACCTCGTTGAGGCGTTCGAGCCGCATCGCGATCGGGTTGAAGACGAGGTTGCCGATCATCACCCCGTACAGCGTGGTGAGCAGCGCCAGGGCCATGCCGCGCCCCAGCTGGCCTGGATCCTCCAGGTTGCCGAGCATGTTGATCAGACCGATGACGGTGCCCACCATCCCGAAGGTGGGGGCGTAGCCGGCCAGGCCCTTGAAGAAGTCGATGGCCGTGGTGTGCCGCTCGTCGGTGGCGGCCAGCTCGATCTCGAGCGTCTCCTGGACGACCTTCTCGTCCGCACCGTCCACCAGCAGCTGGATCCCGAGGCTGAGGAAGCGGTCGTCGATCTCCTCGAGCTTGTTCTCGAGCGCGAGCATCCCCTCGCGACGGGCGGTCTCGGCGAGCCGAGCGAGCTCGGTGATGGTGTCCTGGATGTCGGGGACCTCGGACTTGATGGCCTGTAGGGCGCTGCGAGGCATCATGGCCAGCTCGCTCTTGCGGTAGGCCATGATCCCCGCGCCGATCGAGGCGGTGAAGACGAGGATGAACGACGACGGACCGATGAGGGGACCGAGGGAGTTCCCGTCGATGAACATCGCCACGATGATGCCGAGCAACGTCAGGACGAGACCGCCGAAGAAGATGGGGTCCACGCTCAGCCCTCCCGGTCGCAGAGGTTGGGATCGGGCACGACCGACAGCACGGGGCCGCCGGACTCCTTCAACTCATCAGCTGCGACCAGGAGGGCAGCGCGGAAGCTGACGAACCGGTCGATGACCGCGGCAGGCGGCTCCTCGATGAAGATCCGGCGACCGTCCACCAGCGTCAGCACCGTGTCCGGGGAGGCCTCCACGGACTCGATGAGGTCCGCGTTGATGTAGAGGGGCTCGCCTCGGAGCCGGTGCACCAGGATCACGCTCGGCACCTCCGTGTGCGACTCGCGTGCAAGCGGCGATCCGTCGCCGCTCACCACCCCCATCGGCCGGGTCGGCAACCGGTGAAGCGGCGCGGCCTGATGCGGCGCCGCCCGTGGCGCGGGGCGCGCGGCTCCTGCCCGACCCCCACACCCGGCTGCGGCGGCACCGCACCCGACCCCGACGCCACCGCATCCGACCCCGGCGGCACCGCACCCGACCCCGGCAACACCGCACCCGACCCCGACGCCACCGCACCCGGCCACGAACGGCGCCGATGCGCGGTCCACCGGTGTGCCGATCGACCGATCGGCCGAGGTCTGAAGCGAAGCGACGT
>JBKHDS010000101.1:0-7573 GCA_046541215.1 Nitriliruptoraceae bacterium | reverse complement strand
CTCGAGCAGACGGTGCAGACCATGCCAGATGCTCCCGCCGTGGCTGACCACGACCGCTACACCACCGGTCGGGGTGGCCGTGAGGATCCGCTGGAACGCCTCGGCGGCGCGGGTGGCGAGCTCGAGCGCGGTCTCGGCGCCGATCTCGCGCATGATGTCCTCACCGCTCGTCCAGCGTGCCCAGCGGTCGGCCTCCTCGGCCTCCAGCTCGGCGTGCGAGCGACCCTCCCAACTGCCGAAGGACCGCTCCCGGAGCCCGCGGTCGAGCGCCGGCTCGAGCCCGAGCCGGGCCGCCAGGGGCGCCGCCGTCTCGGTGGCCCGCTGCAGGTCGGAGCTGACCAAGCTCAGCCGCCCCGCGGCTGCCACCTCGGCGAGCAGCGGCCCGTAGGCTCGTGCCAACGCCTCGGCCTGGGCCCAGCCGCGCTCCGAGAGGCCGGCACAGGACTGACCCTGGATACGGCCCTCGGCGTTCCAGCGCGACTCGCCGTGCCGGACCAGCAGGAGCTGCCTCACCGGGGGGAAGCCGCCGCGTGCCGTGGCTCGCCCGTGACCGGATCACGGTGGGGAACGTCGGCCCACAGACGTTCGAGCGCGTACAGCCCGCGCTGCTCCTCGAGGAAGAGGTGGCAGACCAGATCGCCGTAGTCCAGCAGCACCCACCCGGCCTCCGGTGTGCCCTCGCGGCGCAGGACCCGACGGTCATGCTCCCGGAGCCGCTCATCGATGCGGTCGGCGATCGCCTTGAGCTGGCGGTCGCTGCTGCCGGTGGCGAGCAGGAACAGGTCCACGATCACGAGCAGGTCGCTGACGTCCAGGAGCGTGACGTCCTGGGCTTTGACGTCGGACGCCGCGTCGGCGGCGGCGACAGCGAGCTGGACGGCTTCGTCGGATGCGGGCACGGATCGCTCACAGGTCGGGGGCGGTCGGTCGAAAGGACGCGGTCGGTCGACGCCAGGGCGTGACGGGACGGTGCGGTGGCGGGAGAGCCCGCGGACCGACCCGGGCTCCCGCGTCGACAAGGGTAGGCGGGCGTCGGCGTGGCGTCGCGAGGGGCGAGCCGCGGTGGCTCACCGGCGCGGTGCTCGGCTCCGGGTGGTCACGGATCGGCGGCCGGAGGGAAGTCGTGGCCGACCAGGATCGTCACGTCGACGACCGAGCTCGGGGTGGCCGCGAGCTCCAACTCCCCCACCCCGAGCCGCCGCTGCACGTCCCGACCGACCGCCACCTGCTCGGGAGTGTCCGCGTGCAGGATGATCCGGGTGCGTTCGTGGGTGAATCGGTCGGCGTTGCCGGTCAGCACCACCCGATACCCGCCGTTCGCGAGCCGGTCGGTGACCTGCTGGGCGATGCGTGGCACCCCGTTGCCGTTCAGGATCTGCACGTCCTGCCCACCGCCGAGCTCGGCGCCCGGGCGCCAGGGCGCCAGCCGCTCCCGCAGGATCGGCTCAGCACGCTCCTCGTCGACGCGGAACCCGGCGGCCGAGCCGTCGTCCACCGGCACGACCGGCAGCGTCAGGATCGCGAGCTCGTCCGCCTCACGCGCCGCAGCGAGGCCGTCCAGCACCTCGGCGAGCTCCGCCACCGCGTCCGCCGGCGTGGTCCCCACCGGCTCCCGCGCCAGCAGCGCCGCGACCTCGTCATGCAGCGTGGGGTCCGCCGCGAGAGCATCCAGGATCCCCGCGAGCACCGGCGCGACCCGGGCGAGGTTCTCACGCTCCCCGAGCGGCGTTCCCGCCGGCTCCAGCACCGCCTGCACCGAGGTGGCGTCGAGCCGGTGCGGTCCGGGGGCCAACCGGATCCCCCGCTCGGTGTCCTCCACCTCGGCGCGGAGGGTCACCTCGATGCCGTCGACGGAGGCGACGACCTCGCCCCAACCCGCCGTGGACACCTCGACGGTGGTGTCGAACCGCACCCCGAGCTCATCCGCCAGCGCCCCGACCAGCGACGCCGCCCCACCGAGGGAGGCGGCCTCGTCCAGCGGGAGCGGACCGAGCTCGGGCACGTCCACGACGAGGCTCGCCGGCATGAGCAGCACGGTCGAGCTGCTCTGCGCGGACGCGAGCACCGCGAGCCAGCGCACGTCGCCGGCACCGCTCGTGCCGACGACCAGCGCGCTCCGGTCGGGCGGAGGGGAGCCGCCCGGGTCCTCGGGCTCGCCGTCGGAGGGCGCCGAGGTGCCGGGCCACAGGCGCTCGAGCCAGGTCCCGGCGAGCAGCTCCCGGTCCAGCACCCCACCCGTGAGCAGCGCGAGCACCGCTGCGAGGAGGAGGAGGAGGGTGATCGCGGCGGCGATACTCCACCCGCGCCGCCGGTGGCGCATCGCAGCGCGCCGCGCGACGCGCCGGTCCCGACGGCCCCCCCGGTCGGTGTCCCCCTCGCCCCGCGCGACGCCCCTCTCGCCCCGCGCGCCGGCCTGCTCGACGGCCGCATCAGCACCGGCCACACCGCTCGTGTCGGCCTGCTCGATGGCCGCATCAGCACCGGCCACACCGCTCGTGTCGGCCTGCTCGACGACCGCGTCAGCACCGGCCTCGTCCCGCACGCCATGGGCCCGCCGGTCCCGTCCCCGCAGCACGCTCCTGCGGGTCGCCCGACGCCGGTCGCTACGGCGCGGCCGGCTCGGGACGTCCCCGGACGGGTCCTCAGCCATCGCGGTAGAGCCCGTGCTCGCGGACGTAGGCATCGACCCCGAGCGGCACGAGGTACCTCGTCGCCCGCTCAGCGGCGAAGCGCTCCCGGAGCTGGGTGGAGGACACCTCCAGCTGTGGGATCTCCAGGTGCACGAGGTCGCCGGGGAGGCTCGCGCGGTCCGGGGTCCTGCTCCCCGGGCGGGTCACGACCACGAAGGTGGCCAGCGCGAAGGCCTCGTCGACCCGCTCCCAGCTCGGAAGCCCGGCCGCGGCGTCCTCGCCGAGGAGGAAGAACCACTCCACCTCGGGCTCGCGCGCGGTCAGCTCCCGCAGGGTGTCGGCGGTGTAGGTCGGACCGGAGCGCTCGAGCTCGGACAGGTCGATGCCGAGGTGGTCGTCGTTGGCGATCGCGCACCGGACCATCGCCACCCGGTCCTCGACCGCGGACGTCGTCGCCTTCTGGTACGGATCAGCGGCGACGAGCAGCCGGACCTCGTCGAGGTCGAGCTCGACGCGCGCGCACTCCGCCACCACCAGGTGGCCGAGATGGGGCGGATCGAAGGTGCCCCCCAGGAGTCCGACACGTCGTCGCATCCCCGGAAGGCTACCGGCAGGGCCCGGGCCCGGCGCCGGGCACCTCCCGCGCTGGGCCGACCCCCCGGGCGCCGCGGTCTCGCCGCTAGGGTCCACCCCACCTCGGGTCCGCGCCCCGGCGGACGCCACCCGACGAGGAGGAGAGCTCGTGGCGGAGATGACGAAGATCACGCTCGACGAGAGCGAGCTGCCCACCCACTGGTACAACGTGGCGGCCGATCTGCCCGAGCCGCCGCCCCCGCCGCTGCACCCGGTCACCCACGAGCCGATCGGTCCCGACGCGCTCGCGCCCCTGTTCCCGATGGCGTTGATCGAGCAGGAGGTCTCGACCGAGCGCTTCATCGAGATCCCCGAGCCCGTCCGTGAGGTCTACCGCCTGTGGCGACCGGCGCCGCTGTACCGGGCCTGGAACCTCGAGAAGCTGCTCGACACCCCGGCCCGCATCTACTTCAAGTACGAAGGGGTCTCCCCCGCCGGGAGCCACAAGCCCAACACCGCGGTCCCGCAGGCCTACTACAACGCCGCCGAGGGCGTGAAGCGCCTGACGACGGAGACCGGGGCCGGACAGTGGGGCTCGGCGCTGGCCTTCGCCACCGCCCAGTTCGGGCTCGGGTGCGAGGTCTGGCAGGTCGCCGCGTCCTTCACCCAGAAGCCCTACCGCGCCTCGATGATGCGCGTCTGGGGCGCCGAGGTGCACTCCTCCCCTTCGGAGCTGACCGAGGCCGGCCGCGCCATCCTGGCCGAGCACCCGGACTCCCCCGGCTCGCTCGGCATCGCGATCTCCGAAGCCGTCGAGGCGGCCGTGGCCGACGAGGACACCAAGTACGCGCTCGGCAGCGTCCTCAACCACGTCCTCCTCCACCAGACGGTCATCGGCGAGGAAGCGCTGCGCCAGCTCGCCAAGATCGGCGAGACCCCGGACCTGATCGTCGGCTGCACGGGCGGTGGCTCGAACTTCGCGGGGCTGTTCTTCCCGTTCCTGCGCGAGAAGCTCGCCGGCCGCATGGACCCACGCATCCTCGCCGTCGAGCCGTCCGCGTGCCCGTCCTTGACCCGCGGCGAGTACCGCTACGACTTCGGCGACGTGGCCGGCATGACCCCGCTGATGAAGATGCACACCCTCGGGCACGACTTCATCCCCGACCCGATCCACGCCGGAGGGCTGCGCTACCACGGCATGTCGCCGCTGCTCAGCCACATGTACGAGCTCGGGCTGTTCGACGCCGAGGCGATCAACCAGACCCACTGCTTCGAGGCGGCCATCACCTTCGCCCGGACCCAGGGGATCGTGCCGGCCCCCGAGCCGACCCACGCCATCGCTGCGGCGATCCGCGAGGCCGAGGCCTGCAGGGAGACCGGCGAGGAGAAGGTGATCCTCACCGCCCTGTGCGGCCACGGGCACTTCGACATGGCCGCGTACGACGCCTACCTGGCCGGGGAGCTCACGGACCACGAGTACCCGGCCGAGGCCATCGCAGCGGCGATGGCGCGCGTGCCGGTGATCGAGGGCCGCTGACCGCACGGTGGCTGGATGGGGTCTGGTGGAGCACCACCCGGGCCCGTACCATCATGTCCCGGGACAGGTCAGGAGGCAGCATGAACCTCGGCAAGCTTCGGCGAAGGCTCCAGGTCACCGATCGGGGCGCACCGGCAACGGTGGTCCGGACCCGCGGCGATGACACCCTGGCTTCCACCGAGCGGCGTGCCGCACCACGGCGGGTCGCTGACCACGAGCTCCCACCGCTGGTGGTCGTGGAGCGTCCGGACGAGCCCGGGGCCCGCGACCAGAGCTGACCGACCGTGCCCGCCCTGGTGCTGGTCCTGGTCCTGATCCTGGTCATCGTCCTGCTGGTCCGGATCAGCGGCACCGAGCCCGACGAGGTGGCCGTCGACCGGCTCGAGGAGGGCTCCCTCGACGAGCCCATCGCTGCGGTCAAACGCGCGCACGTCCGGCTCTCCCCGGACGGGACCGAAGCGACGCTGACGGGTCTGACGGCGGGGAGCCGCTACGCCGTGGACGCGCGCGCGACCTGCCCGCGCGGCTGCCCGGTCCCCGACCCCTCCTGCCGCTGCGGCTTCTACGCCATGCGCAGCGACCTGGAGGCCCGGCAGCTCCCGCACGAGGCCGCCTGGGCCCGACGTGCCGAGCCGCTCAGCGTCCGACTCGACGTCGAGCTGTCCGGCGTGGTGCTCGAGTACGACCTCGGCTACCGGGCCGAGCGTCAGCGCGTCCGCGAGGTCGGCATCCCCGACCGCTGCGTCGCCTGCGCGGCCCAGGGCGTGGACCAGCAGGCCGCCGGCCTGATCGCCCGCCCGCGCCAGATCGCGCACCCCTTCAGCGGTGCCGGGAACCCCTACCTCGGCGATCCGAGCCTGCGGGAGTGGCTCGAGCTGCGCTCGGCGTGCCTGGACCACTGGCAGGCCCGTCCCGGCGAGCCGGCGCTCAGCCTCGACGATCTCGCCGACCTGCTGGGGACGCGGGTCCGCTGGGAGGCCTCCGGCACGGCAGGCTCGGTAGGGCGCTGATCGGAGCGCGGACCGCGCCCGAGAGGCGCGGGCAGGACGCGCACCGAGGTGGTGCGGGCCTTCGGGCCGCACCGCACCTCACCCGATGCGCTCCAGCCCCGGCCAGGTGTCCCGCACCAGCGGGCGGGTCGCGTCGACGCGCTGGAGGTAGTCGTTGAAGCTGTCGCGCCAGCGTGCATGGGCCTCGACCTGCAACGTGATCAGGTCCTCGAAGGGGGTCGCCGCCAGCTCCGGGTAGCGGGTCATCAGCGCCCGGGCGACGGCGACGGAGGCGACCGCGTCCGCCCGCGCGCTGTGCGCGTTGGTGAGGGTGACGCCGTAGACCTGGCACGCCGTCTCCAGGGTGCGCTTGCCCCGGCGGTAGCGGTCGACGTGCCGGTCCAGCACGAGGGGGTCGAGCAGGATGAGCTCGGGGAGCTCGAGCGGTGGGGCGAGCCGGCGCAGTTCCGCCGCCAGCAACGGCCAGTCGTAGGTCGCGTTGTAGATCACCAGCGGCCAGCCCTCCGCCAGGACCGTGTGCAGGTGCACGTGCACCGCCGGGAGGATCTCCTCGGCGGGCGGGGCCTGGGCCGCCTCGAGCCGTTCGCGCGTGATGCCATGGACCGCCGCCGCGCCCGGGGGGATCTCCACCTCGGCACCCGGGTCGACCAGGCCCGCGTAGAGCTCGCGCTGCCCACCCACACCATCGTCGACCAGCAGCGCGAGCTCGACGATCCGGGCGGTGGCGGGATCGACCCCGGTGGTCTCCAGGTCGAGCACGGCGAAGGGACCGGACGCCCAGCCGGAGGGGACAGCGAGCGTCGGCTGCACGGCGGAGGACACGAGCGGGCTCCTGGTCGCGGACCTCTCGGTCCGCACCCTAGGACCCCGACGGGCTCGTGACGACCACCCTCCACAGCGTCGCGATCAGCGTCGCGATCGGCGTCGCGAGCGGCGGCACCACCAGCGTCCCGATCACCCCCGCTCCTAGGATGCTCCTGGACCTGAGCGCGAGGCGCGACGGCACGCCGATCGAGGTAGGGATGTCCGCCAACCACCTGCCGGGCCACGATGAGGCCCGCGACTACCCGCTGGACGAGGTCGCGACGCACATCGCGGACGGCCGCCGCGTCGTCTCGGTGCTCGGGGAGGTCCGGGAGGTGGTCTTCGGGGCCCAGGACGGGCTCGTGTCCACCCTCGCGGTTGTCGCGACCGTCGCCGGGGCCACGACCGACAACGTGGCGGTCCTGGTCGCCGGGCTCGCCTCCGCCATGGCCGGCATCTTCTCCATGGCCATCGGTGAGTACATGGGCTCCAAGAGCCAGGCCGAGATCGAACGGGCGCACCTGGCACGCGAGCGGCGCGAGGTGGCGGAGCGACCGCAGGAGTCCGAGGCCGAGGTGGCCTACCTGTTCATGCAGGAGGGCATGGATCCCGAGACGGCATGGCAGACCGCGGCGACCATCGCGCGCTACCCGGAGTCGCTGCTCGCGACCATGCTCGCCAAGGAGCTCGGGCTCGCGAGCGACGAGCAGGCCGACGCCGCCGGCAGCCCGCTGCGCGGTGCCCTCGTGATGGGCGGGGCCTTCGCCGCCGGCTCGATCGCCCCCATCGCGCCCTTCCTGTTCACCGAGGGGCTGCTGGCGCTGACGTTCGCGACGGTGGGCACCGCGCTGGTGCTGTTCGTCATCGGGGTGGTCAAGGCCCGCTGGACCGATCGCTTCTGGCTGTGGTCCGGACTGGAGATCGTGGCGCTGGCTGCCGCCGCCGGGGTCGCCGGCTACCTGTTCGGGACGGTGCTGCCGTCACTGCTCGGCTTCGCCGGCGTGGCCTGAGGCGACCCG
>JBKHDS010000100.1:0-7584 GCA_046541215.1 Nitriliruptoraceae bacterium | reverse complement strand
GTCGCTGAGCTCCCGTGCCAGGGGGGCCAGGCGCTGGGCGTAGTCACGGGCGAGCTCGGTGTCGTGGATCGAGCAGGGGCCGACGACGGCGACCATGCGGTCGTCGTCCCCGCGCAGCGCTGCGGCGATCGCGGCCCGCGCGCCGCGCACAACCTCGGTGTGTGCTGCGGTCGTGGGCAGCTCGGCGCGGACCTCGTCCGGGGTCGCGATCGGTTCGAAGACCTCGACGTGGCGGTCGTCGACCGGGTAGGACGCCCCGGCCGGGACCGGGCTCCCGGCGGGGCGGTCGGACGGGTCGTTGGTGGGGGCGGTGGTCGTGGTCGGCAGGTCCATCTGGCTCTCCTCGCTGACACGAACGCTACCGTCGGACCTTCAGGGACAGGGAACGGGATCCCCGATCCCCCCGCCCTGCGGTCCGCTGCGACGTGCCCCCGCCACCAGGAGCCCGTGTGACCTCGGTACCGACCGCCCCGCCCGCCCGGTTCCTGCTCGGCGGTGACCGGTCCGTCTCGCGTCTCGGCTTCGGGGCGATGCGCCTGACGGGTGAGGGCGTCTGGGGTGATCCGCCCGACCGGGCTGCGGCGCGCGCCGTGCTGCGCCGCGCGGTCGACCTCGGCGTCGACCTCATCGACACCGCGGACTCCTACGGCCCCTTCGTCGCCGAGGACCTCATCCGGGAGGCCCTGCACACCGGGCGTGGCGACGACCCCTACGGCGGGGTGACGATCGCCACGAAGGCGGGGCTGGTGCGGACCGGTCCGGGGCAGTGGCACCCGGTCGGTCGGCCGGAGTACCTGCGCTTCGCCTGCGAGATGAGCCTGCGCCGCCTCGACGTCGAGCGCATCGACCTGTTCCAGTTGCACCGCATCGACCCGCAGGTCCCCGCCGAGGAGCAGTTCGGGGTGCTCGCCGACCTGCAGCGCGAGGGCAAGGTCCGCCACCTCGGCCTCTCCGAGGTCAGCGTCGCCGAGCTGCAGCAGGCGCGCCAGCACCTCGAGGTCGTGACCGTTCAGAACCGCTACAACCTCCTGGACCGCGGCTCGGAGGCGGTGCTGGAGGAGTGCGAGCGGGAGGGCATCGGCTTCCTGCCCTGGTTCCCGGTGAAGGTCGGTGAGCTGGCCCGTCCCGGCGGTCCCCTCGACGCCCTCGCCGCGGAGACCGGCGCGACCCCGGCCCAGCTCGCGCTGGCGTGGCTGCTCCACCGCTCCCCGGTGATGCTGCCGATCCCCGGGACCTCCTCGCTGGCCCACCTCGAGGAGAACGTGGCTGCTGCCGAGGTGGTGCTCACCCGCGCGCACCTCGACGCCCTCGAGGCGGTGTCGTGACCTCCCGAGGGGTGCCGACGTCGCCGGAGCCGCCGGAGGCGCCCGATGCAGCCACCCGTCGGCGCATGACCCGTGACCTGCTCACCTGGGCCAGCGATGTGCGACCGGAGCTGCCCTGGCGCCGGACCCGTGACCCGTGGGCGGTGCTCGTCTCGGAGCTGATGCTGCAGCAGACGCAGGTGGCGCGGGTCGAGCCCCGCTTCCTCGCCTTCCTGGAACGCTTCCCGACGGTGAGCGCCTGCGCGGACGCCCCCGTCGCCGAGGTGGTCCGCGCCTGGGAGGGGCTCGGCTACAACCGCCGCGCGGTCAACCTGCACCGGGCCGCCCGGGCCGTGGTCGCCGAGCACGACGGCCGCATCCCGGACCGGCTGGACGATCTGCTGGCGCTGCCGGGCATCGGGCCGTACACCGCTCGGGCGGTCCTGTCCTTCGCCTTCGAGCGGGACCACGGCGTGGTCGACACGAACGCGGCCCGCTTCCTCGCCCGCGCGGCGGCCGGGCACCGCCTCACGGCGCGGGCTGCCCAGGAGCTGGCGGACGAGCTCGTGCCCCTCGGGCACGGGTGGGCCTGGAACCAGGCGGTGATGGACCTGGGGTCGCAGGTGTGCACGAAGCGTGCCCCGCGCTGCGACAGCTGCCCGATCCGCACCTCCTGCGCCTGGGCTCGGACCGGGTTCACACCACCCGACCCCGCCGAGGGGACGGCCGGCGGGTCCGGGCGGCAGAGCCGTTTCCCGGGCTCGGACCGGCAGGGCCGCGGCCGGCTCGTCCAGGCGCTTCGGACGGGGCCGCTCGACCTCGAACGGGTCGCGGATGCCGCCGGCTGGCCCGAGGAGCCGGACCGGGCTCGGCGGGTCGCCGACCAGCTCGTGGGCGAGGGCATGGCGGAGTACGTCGACGGGCAGCTCTCCCTGCCCGGCCGGGCCCCGTGAGCGACCGGGTCCTCGCGCTGGTGCGAGACCTGCTCGCCGATGACGAGCCACGCAGCACCGAGCAGCTCCTGCGCGCCCTCCGCGCTGCCGGCGGCCATGGTCTCAGCCGGGCCCAGCTGGCGCGGGTCCTGACCGAGGCGCCCGACGTCGTCGAGGTGGAGGTGCTCGGCCGTCGCCGCTGGCAGCGGGCCACGCAACCGGACACGGACCGAGCTGCCGCGCCGATCCCGAGCCGGGCGGCCCTGGGTGCCCTCGATCTGCGCCCCTGGCAGGCTGAGGCGCTCGCGGCCTGGTCCGACTCCTGCCGGGGCGTGGTCGAGGCCGTCACCGGGACCGGCAAGACCCGGCTCGCCCTCGCGGCGGCTCGCGTGGTCCTGGACGGGGGTGGTCGGGTCCTGGTGCTGGTGCCGACCCTCGAGCTCATCGACCAGTGGCATACCGCGCTCCGCACCCGCATCCCCGATGCCCGCATCGGGCGGCTCGGTGGTGGCGGCCAGGACGATCTGTTCTCCCACGACGTGGTCCTGGCCACCCCGCACTCCGCCGCCGAGGTCCCGATCGAGCCACCGCCTGGCGGTCCTGGCCTGCTCATCGCCGACGAGGCGCACCGCTACGGCGCGCCGACCTGGGGCTTGGCCCTGAAACCGGAGTTCGCGATGCGGCTCGCCTTGACCGCGACCTACGAGCGCGGCGACGAGGGCATCGCGGAGGTGCTCGAGCCCTACTTCGGTGCGGTGGTGTACCGCTACGGCTACGACCGCGCGGTCCCCGATGGCACGGTCGCCCCCTTCGCGATCGGCCTGGTCGGCGTGGACCTGACCGATGCGGAGCGTGCCGCCCACGACGCCGCCGACGCCCGCCTGCGGGGCCTGCACCGCGAGCTGATCGGTCCCTTGGGCATGCCCCGGGAGCCTGGTGCTCTGCTGCGCGCCGTCACGGCCGTCGTCGCCGACGCCGACCGAGGTGGGTCGGCCCGGCAGGGCCGACAGGTCGCAGCGTGCCGCGAGTACCTGGCCCGGTTGCGTCAGCGGCGGGACGTCGCCGCGAGCGCTGCGGCCAAGCTCGACGTCGTCCGCGCTGCGGCTGCCGGTCTGGGCTCCTCCCGCGCGCTGGTGTTCACCGACACCGTCGCCCAAGCCGATGATGCGGTCCGCGTGCTGCGCGCCGCCGGGGTCGCCGCCGAGACCGTGCACGGGCAGCTCACCGGCGACCGTCGGCGCATCCGTCTGGCGCAGTTCCGGCGTGGTCGTCTCGCCTGCCTCGTCGCCCCCCGCGTCCTCGACGAGGGCATCGACGTGCCCGACGCGGACCTCGCGCTGGTGCTCGCGGCCTTCCGGACCCGACGGCAGTTGGTCCAGCGCCTCGGCCGGGTGCTGCGCGTCAAGGACGATGGCCGTGCTGCCCGGCTCCTCCTCGCCTACGCCCGGGGGACCGGCGAGGACCCCGCCCGCGGAGGGCACGAGGCTTTCCTCGCCGAGGTGGGTGGGGTCGCCGAAGGGATCGACGCCCTCGACCTCGCGGCCGACGCCCGGATCATCTCCCGATGGTTGGTGGGCGGACAGCGCGCACCGAGGGTGGTGCGTTAGGCTCGACCGTGACGCCGGCGCCGCACGCCGGCCGAGCGACGGGGAGGGAAGGAGCCACGCGTGGTCGAGCCGACCCGGGATCCGGCCCTGCGTGAGGTGCTCGCACTGCTCGCGCCCGGCACCTACCTGCGGGAGGGCATCGAGCGCATCATCCGGGCCGGTCGCGGCGCGCTGCTCGTGATCGGCTGGTCGCCGAAGATCGAGGCCCTGACCTCCGGCGGGTTCGTGATCGACATCGCCGCGACCAGCCAGCGCATCGCGGAGCTCGCCAAGATGGACGGCGCGCTCATCCTCGACGCGGATGCGAACCGCGTGCTGCGTGCCAACGTCCACCTCGTGCCAGACCCGACCATCCCCACCTCCGAGACCGGGACGCGCCACCGGTCGGCGGAGCGCACCGCACGGGAGACCGGCCAGCCGGTCATCGCGGTGTCGGAGTCGATGGGGATGGTCAACCTCTACTTCGGCGAGTCCAAGCACCTGCTCGAGGAGGTCTCCGCCCTGCTGGTGCGCGCCAACCAGGCGCTGTCCACGCTCGAGCGGTACCGCGCGCGGCTGGACGAGGTGACCGGCCAGCTCACGGCGCGCGAGGTCGAGGACACGGTGACGGTGCGCGACGCGGTGCTCGCCGTGCAGCGCTCGGAGATGCTGCGGCGCATCGCCGGCGAGGTCGAGGCCCACGTCATCGACCTGGGCACCGAGGGCCGGCTCATCCAGCTCCAACTCGACGAGCTGATCGGCCCGGTCGGCAGCGAGCGGGAGCTGCTGGTGCGCGACTACCTGCGCGACCGCCGCCGCAAGCTGCCCCGGGTGCTCGGTGAACTGGAGGTGCTCGGGACCGACGAGCTGCTGGACGCCGAGCGGATCGCGGGGATCCTGGCCTTCGACGCCGACGAACTCGACACCGGGGTGACTCCGCGCGGGTACCGCCTGCTCAGCCACATCCCGCGGTTGCCCGCCTCGATCGTCGACCGGCTCGTCGATCGCTTCGGGACCCTGTCGAAGGTGATGGAGGCGAGCATCAGCGACCTCGACGAGGTCGAGGGGATCGGGGAGCACCGGGCCCGCATGATCCAGGACGGGCTGCGCCGGCTCTCCGAGCCGATCGGCGTCGAGCGGCGCGCCTGAGACCGCGTGGTCCGGGAGGGCGTGAGGCGGGGTGGCAGCGCCTGCGCAGACCCTCGGCACCCTGGCCGCCGCGCCCGTGAAGGTGCTATCCTGGCACCGGCCGTTCGACGGTGGTCACCGGTTCCAGGGACCCCCGGATTGGCCGAGCCGACCGCCACCGAGGTCACGGGGGACGGTCGGCCGAGGACCAGCACGAAGCGAGCGAAAGGTGCCGCGGAGACGGCCGACAGCGACGTGGGGTCCGCTCCGCGAACCGCTCCTCACGAGGGTTCGCACCGAGGGTTCGGCCCCGCCCGCCGTCCGGTTCGGTCCGCGGCAGGATCCGCGCGGAGACCGGTCGGGATCCGCCCCACGCGAGGAGCGAGCCTTCATGGCGTACAGCGTCGGCGACACCGTGATCTACCCCCACCATGGCGCGGCCGTGGTGGAACGCAAGGAGGAGCGCGAGCTCAAGGGTGAGGCCCGGGAGTACCTGGTGCTCCGGCTCACCTACGGGGATCTGACGCTGATGGTGCCGGCTGACTCCTGTGAGGAGGTCGGGATCCGCAACGTGGTGAGCAAGAAGGAGGTCGAGCAGGTCCTCGACGTCCTGCGCGAGCCTGAGGGCAAGGCCGCCGGGAACTGGTCGCGGCGCTTCAAGGCCAACTACGAGAAGCTGCGCTCCGGTGACATCTACCAGGTCGCCGAGGTGGTGCGGAACCTCGCCACACGCGAGAAGGACAAGGGCCTGTCCGCCGGTGAGAAGCGCATGCTCACCAAGGCGAAGCAGATCCTGCTGTCGGAGCTCGCCGTCGCGATCAACAAGGACGAGGAGCAGGCCGAGGCGCTCGTGGAGGAGACCCTCGTCGCCGCCCAGGGCTGACCGGCTCGGACCCCTGCGCGGGTCCGCGTCGCGTCCTGCGGGCGGACGGTGGATGGTCCCGATGCCTCGCTGCTGCCGCCGCCGGGCGCTGACCGAGCGGCGGAGCTAGCGATGGTGGAACGGCACGCGCCACGGGAACACGTGGTCGTCGAGGTGGTGCGTCTCGGTGTCGTGCTCGCGGCCACCGCGGCCGGGTACGCCCTCGCTGAACCGCTCCACGGGCTCCTCACCTTCGAGGACGAGTCGACGACGCGCCTGGTCAGCTCCTTGCTCGGCGCGCTCGCGGGGTACCTGCTCGGTGGCGTCCTCGGGCGCCAGCTCGTGGTCACCACCGAGGCCACGACCCGGCGCCTGACCGCGATCCCGGCCGTCCAGCTCGTGGCCGGTGCCCTCGGAGGGGCCGTCGGCGCGCTACTCGGCCTGGCCATCGCGGCACCGGTGCTGCTGCTGCCGGCGCAGCGCTTCACGGTGCCGGTGCTGCTGCTCGTGGTGGTCGCCTCGGTCTACGCCGGGGTGCTGCTCGGCGCCGGTCGCGCGGCGGAGCTGAGCCGCTTCGTCGGGGTCCGAGGCCGCATCGACGTCCGCAACCCCGCCCGCGGTGCCGGCACGAAGGTCGTGGACAGCTCCGCGCTGATCGATGGTCGCATCGCCGAGGTGGCGCGCACGGGCTACCTCGAGGGCACCCTCATCGTCCCCCGGTTCGTCATCGCCGAGGTGGAGCGCATCGCCGGGGACGACCGCGAGCACCGCGCCCGGCTCGGCCAGCGGGGGCTGGCGACCCTGCAGGTGCTGCAGGACGAGGGGCTCGTGGTGGTCGAGATCGCCGATGAGGAGGTGCCGGGCGTCGCGGCGGTGGACGACAAGCTCGCGGCGCTGTGCCGTGAGCGGGGTGCGGCCCTGATCACCGCGGACCAGGGGCTCGCACGCACCGCCGAGGCCAGCGGCATCCGGGTCCTCAACCCCCACGCGCTGGCGGATGCCGTCCGGTCCCCCGTCCTGCCCGGCGATCGGATCGAGCTCCGGGTCGTCCGGGGCGGCAAGGAGCCCGGGCAGGGCATCGGCTACCTCGAGGACGGGACGATGGTGATCGTCGAGCGCGCGGACCGCCTCGTCGGCACCGAGGTCGCGGTCGAGGTGACCTCGATGGTGCAGTCGCGCACCGGCCGGCTGCTGTTCGCGAGCGTGGCGAAGGGGGCAGCGTGAGGACGGCGGCGCAACCGGCCGAGGAGCACGGCCGAAGCCCGCAGCCGGCGGCCGGCGACCGCATCGGGGTCATCGTCGTCGCCGCCGGGAGCGGTGAGCGCCTCGGGTCGCCGCACGCGAAGGCGCTGGTCGAGCTCGCCGGGCAGCCCCTGGTCCGGCACGCCGTGCAGGGGCTGCGCGACGCCGGTCTCCCACCGGCCGTGGTGGTCCACCCGCCGGACGGCCGCGCGGCCTTCGCCGCCGCGCTCGCCGGGCAGGAGGTGGCGGCGTTCGTCC
The DNA here is from genome assembly GCA_046541215.1 of Nitriliruptoraceae bacterium. Classification (GTDB taxonomy): domain Bacteria; phylum Actinomycetota; class Nitriliruptoria; order Nitriliruptorales; family Nitriliruptoraceae; genus T1Sed10-7. The sequence goes on along the minus strand of JBKHDS010000100.1, from coordinate 272 downwards.
CCGGCGGTGCGACCCGGACGGGCAGCGTCGCCGCTGGCCTGACCGCACTGCCGGCCGAGGCCTCGGTGGTCGTGGTGCATGACGCGGCCAGGCCACTGATGCCAGCGTCGGTGATCGCCGCGGTCGTCGCGGCCGTCGCAGCGCCGCCCGGGCGCACCCCGGTCCTGGCCGCGGCTCCCGGGGTACCGGTGGCCGACACGCTCAAGCGCACCCAGGGACAGGAGGTCGTCGCCACCGTGGACCGCACCGACCTCGTCGGGGTGCAGACACCG
>JBKHDS010000099.1:0-7587 GCA_046541215.1 Nitriliruptoraceae bacterium | reverse complement strand
GCTGGTGGCTCGCCCGCTGCCGCCGGCGCTCGTCGCCCACGGGGCCGAGCGACGTGCGCACGCCCACCTGGACCGGGTCGCCGCACAGCTCGTGGCCGCCGCGCGGCGACGTCTGCGGACCCCCGACACCGTGGTGATCCCCAGCCAGCCTGCCTGGACCTCGCTGCCCCGGAGCGCGCACCTGGCCGCCATCGACCGGATCCTGGCCTGCATCGGTCGGGGCGAGGTGTTCCAGGTCAACCTCGCCCAGCGGCTCAGCGCCCGCTGGCCCGGCGATGTGTACGAGCTCTACCGGGCGCTGCGCGCGGTCTCGCCCGCACCCTTCGGTGCCGCGCTGCCCGATGTCGGCGTCGCCTCGATCTCCCCCGAGACCTTCCTCGCCGTGGACGAGGACCAGGTCACGACCCGACCCATCAAGGGCACCCGGCCCCGCGCCCTCGACGCCGGGCTGGACGCGGCGATGGCCGACGACCTGGCCACCGCCGTCAAGGACCGGGCGGAGAACGTGATGGTCGTGGACCTCGAGCGCAACGACCTCGGGCGGGTCTGCGTCGCCGGCTCGGTGCGCGTCCCCGAGCTCACCCGCGTCGAGGCCCACCCGACCGTCTGGCACCTCGTCTCGACCGTCACCGGCCGGCTCGTCCCCGACCTCGGGTACGGAGGGCTGCTCGCCGCGACCTTCCCCTGCGGCTCGATCACCGGGGCACCGAAGATCGCCGCGATGCAGCTCATCGACGAGCTCGAGCCGGTCCGCCGCGGTGCGTACTGCGGGGCGGTCGGGTTCCTCGCGCCCGGTCGGGCACGGCTGTCCGTGGCCATCCGCACCGCGGTGCTCCACGCGGACGGGACCGTCGATCACGGCGCCGGCGGTGGCATCGTCGCCGACTCCGACCCCGACCAGGAGCACGCCGAGTCCCTCGACAAGGCCGCAGCCTTCCTCACCGCGGTGCGCGCCACCGAGGTCCTCGCGGCGCCACCCGCCCGACGCGGAGGGCGCCGATCCATCTCGGCGGTGGGCCCATGAGCGGGCCGATGGTCTGGGTCGACGGCGCGGTGGTCCCGGCCGCCGCGGCGCGCATCAGCGCGCTCGACCGGGGCTTCCGGGGCGGGGAGGGCGTGTTCACCACCCTGCGAGCCGACCGCGCTCGGGTGCTGCGGCTCGGGGCGCACCTCGACCGGCTGACGCAGGATGCGCAGGTGCTCGGGCTGGAGCTCGACCGGGAGGAGCTCACCACCGCGGTGGCCGCCACCGTCGCCGCGAACCGCCACCTCGGTGCCAGCCTGGCGGTGCGGGTGACCTGCTCGGCCGGACCGGTCGACCTCTCGCACGCCTTCCCGGCCAGCGGCCCCACGCGACCGACCGTGGTGGTGACGGCCCAAGCCGTCGGCAGCGCGGTGGGAAGCGCGCGGGGGGAGCCGGTGCCCTGGCACCGGCCGATGGCCGAGCTGAAGTCGACCTCCTACCTCCCGGCGACCCTCGCCCAGCGTCGGGCGGTGGTGGCGGGGGCGACCGACGCCCTGCTGTGCGACGACGCGGGCCGGGTGGTGGAGGCCGCCAGCGCGAACCTGTTCGTGGTCCTCGACGGGGAGGTCCGCACCGCCCCGCTCGACGCCGGCGTCCTGCCGGGCGTGACCCGCACCGCGGTGATCGAGGTGCTCGCGAGCTTGGGCAGGCCGGTGCGGGAGCAGGCGTGCACCCTGCCCGAGCTCGCGGGTGCCGAGGAGGCGTGGCTGACCTCCTCGGTGCGGGGGATCCGGGCGCTCACCCACCTCGGTGGGGACCCGATCGCCTCCGGCGAGCCCGGACCGATCACCGAGCAGGTACGGACCGGCTACCAGGCCCTGCTCGCACGCGAGCAGCTCCCGCTGCCGGGTGTCACACCGTGACCCTGGACAGCTGGATCCCGGCGTGGGTGCGGTAGCGCTTGTTGATCCCGATCAGCACCGGGGTGAGGGACTCGAGCACGACCGACAGCCGCAGGGCCCCGACCACCAGCGGCCGCGCTCCCTCGATGCGACCCACGAGCTCGACGACCGTGGCGACCGCCTCGGCGTCGTCGCCGGCCACGAGCACGTCCTCGTCGAGCGGGTGCGAGAGGTCGCCGAGCACCGGGGCGGCGACGGTGTTGAGCGCCGAGACGACCCGGGCGCGGGGGAACCGGCTCGCGATGTGCTCGGCGACGGAACCCTCGGCGACGGTGAGCGGGTAGGGGCCGCGCTTGTCGAACCCGAGGGGGTTGACCATCGAGACGAGCACGGCTTCGGCGGCGGTGGACGCGATCGCGTCGAGGTTGGCGTCGAGCCCGTCGTAGGGGACGCTGAGCACCACGACCGGGGCCGTGCCCGCCTGCTCGTTGTCGGTCCCCGTGATCGGCGCAGCACCTGGCCCGAGGCTCGTGGCGAGCTCGGCCGCGGCCGCCGCGCCCCTCTCGGCGTCCCGTGACCCGAGGACGACCTCGACCCCGCCCCGCGCCAGGCGCGCCGCCAGGCCCCGTCCCATCGCCCCGGTCCCGCCCAGGATCGCTACCGACATCGTCCGCTCCTCATGCTCGTTGAAGGTCGACCGGTCCTCGCCTGGCCGCGGTGCGACCAGCGCCCCCTGCCTTCGGCGCGCCCCGCCGCCCCGATGGGTCGCGTAGGCAACCACACCGGCCACCGGCGCCGGAACCCGGGCACGCCGGCGCTAGACTCGAGCACGTCATGTGCTGCGTGGCGGCCACGCCTTCGGTGTGGGACCGGGACCTGGCGGCCCGGGCTCCGACCGCACGCCCGCGACCAGAAAGGACGCCGTGGCAGCGCGAGCTGGGGCGGGTCTGCGTTGGCACCGCACGACCATCGGTGGCCAGGAGGTCGCCTACGGGGACGCCGGGGATGGACCGCCGGTGGTGTTCCTGCACGGCTGGGGGCTGACCGCGCGCTCCTACGCCCACACCTTCCCGCTCATCGCCGCCACCGGCTCCCGGGTCATCGCCCCGGCGCTGCCCGGGTTCGGTCGCAGCGACCCCCTGGAGGGGGCGTACACCTTCCCGAGGCTGGCGGCGTGGGTGCTGGAGCTGCTCGACACCCTCGATCTGCGCGAGGAGGTCACGCTGGTCGGACACTCCTTCGGTGGAGCGACCGCGACCGCGACGGCCTGGGCGGACCCGGACCGGTTCCGGTCGCTGGTGCTGGTCAACTCCGTCGGCGGCTCGGTGTGGAAGACCTCCCGGGGTGGGGAGCGCAGCCTGGCCGACCGGCCGCTGTGGGACTGGGGCTTGCGCATGCCCGGGGAGTTCCGACGGCGCGACTACCGACGCGTGCTGCCGGTCGTCGTCCGTGACCTGGTCGGCAACGCGCTCAGCAACCCGGGAGCGATGCGGCGGGCGGCCGAGCTGGCGCGCACCGCCGACCTGCGCGAGGAGCTCGCGGCGCTCGCCGAGCGGGGGCTGCCGGTGTCGATCCTGTGGGGCTCGGAGGACGCGGTGGTCCCGGAGGCGACCTTCCTCGCGATGTGCGACGCCGCCGGCGCCCCCGGGGACATCATCCCCGACGCGGGGCACTCCTGGCTCATCGCGGACCCGGAGGGCTTCGGCGAGCTGGTGACCAACTCGCTCGCGGTGCAGCAGACCCTCGCCGAGCGCACCCGGCCGCGGCGCGAGCGCTCGCCGGACACCGACGTCGACCGCAGCGCCTGACGACCCGGCGCCCTCAGTCCTCCTCGTCGAGGTCGTCGAGGCCGAGCGCCACCGTGCGGCGCCGGTGCCCGGTGAGGACCTCCAGCGCCAGCCGCTTGACCTGCGCCTCGGCGGTCGAGCCCTCCGCGGCAGCCGCGCCGGCGAACAGCACCTTCAGGGCGTCGGTCTCCCCCATCGCCTCCTGGTAGGAGGTCAGGGCGCGGCCGAGGAGGTCACCGGCGAGCTGCCGCGCGTGCGGGACCGCCTCGGGGCTCGCGAGCTGCTCCTTCAGCTGCGCGACCGCCGCTGCCTCGAGCTGCTCCCGCCCGCCGAGGGCGTCCACCACCAGCGCTGCGGTGTCCGCGTCCAGCACGGGCGCCACCGCGCGGGCGAAGTCGGCCGCGATGGGCAGCCCCAGCGCGAAGAACACGCTCGCCCCGAACCAGTCGTCCAGCGGCGCCCGGTCGAAGTACACGTCGAAGTGCGGCTTCATCGCGTCCATGGCACCGGCCACATGCTCGACGCGGGTCGCCAGAGCGGCCTCGAGCTGGCGGTAGGCGCCGAGCTCGTGCTCGACCACCTCGGCGCCGCGCACGGCGGTGCTGGCATCGGGCGCGACCGCGATGAGCCGGGCTGCCGCCTCGATCGCTCGCAGCTGCCCGTAGGCGAGCGCGCCGAGGAGCTCGGTGGTCGCGGCCGCGAGGTCCGCCGGGGTCGGTGCGTGCGTCGAGTCGGTCACGGTCAGGTCGCCCTCCGCGGTCGCCAGCCCAGCCGCTCGGAGATCTCCCGCGCCGAGCGAAGCACGCGCAGCGCGATCGCCTCGGGTTCGGGCAGCCGAGCGGTCGGGGCCACGATACCCACCGCCGCCACCGCCCGGCCGGTGTGGTCGAACACCGGAGCCGCGACACCGGAGGCGCCGGGCTCGAGCTCGTCGCGGGTGTAGGCCACGCCGCGCTGCCGCACCGACTGCAGCTCGGGGTTGCGAGCCCCCTCCGGGAGGAACGCGAGCAGCGCCTTGCCGTGGGCAGCCAGACCGAGCCGGTGCCGGAAGCCGACCCGGTAGTTGACCTGCACGAACCGGTCACCGGGCTCGATGACCTCCACGACCACGAGGTCCTCACGGTCGCGGACGGCCAGGCAGGCGGTCTCGCCGGTGTCGTCCGACAGCGAGCGCAGCGGCGGGCCCGCCAGCCGGCGGACCTCCAAGCCCTGCGCCGCCCGGACCCCCAGCTCCAGCATCGACAACCCGAGCCGGTAGCGGCGCGTCTCCGCGTCCCGCGTGACGAACCCCTCGGCCACGAGGGTGTCCAACAGGCGGTACAGCACCGCCCGGTCCAGCCCCGTGGACTCGGCCAACCCGGAGACGGTCGCGCCATCGTTGTGCTCACCGAGCGCGTTGAGCAGCGCGAGACCGCGTGAGAGGGTGCGCGAGCCGGTCGACCGCCGACCCTGGATGTCGTCCTCGTTGACGTTCACGATGCTCTCCCCCCCTCTGTCGGACGGGCGGTCACCGCGGGTGGGAGTCCGGATGCGCGCCGCCGCACAGTGCTGCGCGGACCGGGTCGAGTGTGCTGCGCGTGGTGCGCACGGTCAAGCATGAGACCCCGGATGGACGACCGGGTCCGTCGAACCCTCCCGCGGGTCCCGGACACCGCGGCACGTGCGCTTGCGCGCCGGCGACGCAGGGACCCGGACGGTCCGCCGACCGTCGCTACCATCGCCGCCGGATCCGGCGCTCGCCCGCTGCGGCAGGCCCTCGTGGCTGCCCGTTCGCGCCGCCGGAAGCACGCCAAGGACGTCAACGAACCGGAGAGGGACCGACCGTGGCCGAGGACTTCGAGAAGCTGCTGGGTGGCTCGCGCCGCGCCTTCGACACCCTGTTCGACTCGCGCATCCTGTTCCTGAAGGGTCCGCTCGAGGACGACGTGGCCGACAACCTCGTCGCCCAACTGCTGGCCCTGGACGCCGAGAACGACGAGGACATCACCCTCTACATCAACTCCCCCGGTGGCATCATCACCGGCATGTTCGCGATCTACGACGCGATGCGGCTGCTGCGCAGCAAGGTCAACGTCCGGTGTCTGGGCCTGGCGGCCTCCGCCGGCGCGTTCCTGCTCGCGACCGGGACCGGCACCCGCTCGGCGACCGAGAACGCCCGCATCATGATCCACCAGCCGCTCGGAGGGGCGCGCGGGACCGCGAAGGACATCGAGATCCAGGCGAAGAACATCGTCTGGATCCGCGAGCGCATCAACGAGATCCTCGCCGAGCGCACCGGGCAGGACCTCGCGACGATCCAGAAGGACACCGACCGCGACAAGTGGATGACGGCGGCCGAGGCGCTGGAGTACGGCCTCATCGACGAGGTCGTCGAACCGGGACGCGGCAGCTGACCGCAGCCCACCGCTCCCTTGCCGACGCCGAGGGTCCGCCACCTCGGCGTCGGATCGCGTTGCTCGAGTGCGACCACACCGACGCGGCCGTGCGGCACGTCGACGGCGACTACGCCGACATGTTCCTCCGGCTGCTCGGGGAGCACGCCCCCCGGCTCGAGCTCACCCGCGTCGACGTGGTCGGCGGCGCACCGCTTCCCGACCTCGACACCGTGGACGGGCTGCTGGTGACCGGATCACGCCACGACGCCGTGGCGACCGACCGTTGGATCACCGACCTCGCCGCGCTGCTGCGCACCGCCCACCGCCGCAACACGCCCACCGTCGGCATCTGCTTCGGCCACCAGTTGATCGCGCACGCGCTCGGCGGCCGGGTCGAGCGGGCGGCCGCGGGCTGGGGGGTCGGCGTCCACACCGCCGCGCTGACCCCGGCGGGCCGTGACCGCTTCGGCCCCCCGCACCACGTCGCGCTGCTGCACAGCCACCAGGACCAGGTGACCGCGCTGCCCCCATCGGGCCGGGTCCTGGCCGCCAGCCCCCACGCCCCGATCGCCGCGCTCGAGGTCGGCTCGCTGCTCGGCTTCCAGGGGCACCCGGAGTTCCGACCGGCCTACGCCGCCGCGCTGATGGACTCGCGCGAGCAGCGCATCCCCGCGGCCGTGCGGGACCGGGCCCACGCGAGCCTCGGCGAGCCGACCCAGCACGCCGAGGTGGCGGGGTGGATCGGCCGGCACCTGGCCGGAGTGTCCCGGTGAGTCCGCGGCGGCTGGCCGTCTCGCTGGACGCGGTCGTCCTCGCCGTCACCGACGACACGGCCAGGGTGCTCGTGACCGAGGAGCCGGGTGCCCCTCCGGCGCTGCCCTCGGGTCCGCTGGATGTCGACCACGATGCGACCCTGGAGCGGGGGTTGCGGCGCTACGTCGCGGAGCAGACCGGGCTGGAGCTCGGCTACGTCGAGCAGCTCTACACCTTCGGCGACCGCGACCGGGCACCGGACGCCAGCACGACCCGGCGGCTGAGCGTGGGCTACCTCGCGCTCGTCCAGGAGGCCCCGGTGACCGCGGGGACCCGGTGGGTCGACGTCCACGAGTTCCTACCGTGGGAGGACCACCGGCACGGACGGCCGGAGATCGCCGACGAGCTCGCCGAGCGGCTCGAGCGCTGGGCCGGGACCGCCCCCGACCGGCGCCAGCGCCTCGCGCTCACCTTCGGCCGGACCTGGGACGGGATCCGGGCGCTGGAACGGTACGAGCTGCTGTACCTCGTGGGGCTCGTCCCCGAGCGCGCCGCGGATGAGCAGCGATCGCACCCGCACGACGGTCCCGGACGCTGCATGCGGGGCGACCACCGACGCATCCTCGCGACGGCGCTCGGCCGCATCCGGGGCAAGCTGACCTACCGCCCGGTGGTGTTCGAGCTCGTCCCGGAACCCTTCACCCTGCTCGAGCTGCAACGCACCGTCGAGGCGCTCGCCGGGGTCGGGCTGCACAAGCAGAACTTCCGTCGGCTCGTGCTCGGCTCGGGCCTGGTGGAGGGCACCG
>JBKHDS010000098.1:0-7643 GCA_046541215.1 Nitriliruptoraceae bacterium | reverse complement strand
TTCCCGCACCCCCGGCGCGGCGTCCGCCGCGACGTAGCGCGCCAGGAGCGCCTCGTCGGTCACCGCGTCGGGACCATCGGTGGTCGGCCGAGGAAGGCTCACGACGGCCCGAAGAACCGGACCTCGGCGACCTCGGCGGTGAACCCGTCCGCGGTCCCCGCCGACAGCTCGGTGATCCACAGCAGCCAGTACCGCTCCGAGGTGGTGCTGAAGCTGAAGGGTTGCTGGCTGAGGGTGTCGGTCTGTGACGCTCGGGGCTGACCCCAGGACCTCGGGGAGCTCGTCTCGCTGGGGAGGCGGTCAGTCGCGTACAGCTCCACGGTCAGCCCACCCCGGACCAGCTCGAGGGTCACGCCCCGAACGTCGCGTTCCTGACCGAGGTCGAAGGCCAGTCCGATCCCGTCCTTCGACCCCCCGAAGCTCGCGGTCTCGTAGCTCTCGGTGCTCCAGGAGGTCTGGGGGTCGCCATCGATGGCGTTGTCGGCGAGGTCGGCGTTGTCCCCCGCGCCAGGCGCGGCGGGATCGACCACGACGGCCTCGACGGCTTCGTGGACCACGGCGGCGGAGGTCGCCTCACCGCGGTCGTCCCGGAGGGCGTCGTAGGCGAACACCGCTGCCAGGGTCAGCACGATGCCGCCGAGGACGGCGGCGGCGAGCCGCCGCGCGTACTCGCGCCGGGTGGCGGGCATCGGCCCGGAGTAGGGACCCTCGTCGGGCAGGGCCGGCAGCGCCTGTCCATCGGCGTCGGTCGGGCCGGGCAGCAGGCTCGCGGTGATCTCGGCCGGCTTGGTCGCGACCAGCGGCCGAAGCGACGCGGCCATCGCATCACCGTCGCTGAAGCGGTCGGCGCGATCGCGCCGGGTCGCCCGCACGATGACGTCGTCGAGCGCTCGCGGCACGTCCGCACGCAGCTGGCGGGGCGGGATCGGCTCGCGCGTCAGTCGCAGCGCGGCGGTGGCTGTGGCGGTGTCGGCGTTGTAGGCGGGCCGGCCGGTCAGGCACTCGTGCAGCACGATGCCGAGGGCGTAGATGTCCGCTCGCGCATCGATCTCGGCGTCCTCGAGCTGCTCGGGCGCGACGTAAGCCGCGGTACCGACCACCGTCCCCGGGGTGGTCAGGGTCGCATCCGCGGACGAGAGCGCCTTCGCGATCCCGAAGTCGGTCACCTTCACCGTGCCGTCGGCGGCGATGAGGATGTTGGCCGGCTTGATGTCGCGGTGGACGAGCCCGTGCCCGTGGGCCTCGCCTAAGGCCGCGGCGACCTGCTCGCCCACCGCGGCGACGACGACGGGATCGAGCTGCCCCTGCGTGCGGACGACCTCCCGCAGCGACGGACCGTCCACATGCTCCATGACGAGGTAGACGAGATCGTCCTCGCGCCCGGTGTCGTAGATGCGCACCGCGTTGGGGTGGTTGAGCTGGGCAGCGGCACGTGCCTCCCGTTCGAACCGTTCGACCACGGTGGGATCGTTGGCGTGATGCGGGTGCAGCAGCTTGATCGCGACCGTGCGGGAGAGGTTCTCGTCGTAGGCGCGCCAGACGATCGCGGCGCCGCCGGAGGCGATCGGTTCGCGCAGGGCGTACCGCTCGGCGACATGCTCACGGTCAGGCCACGGTCGCGCCCGGGCGACCTCGGGGACCTCGTCGAGGAGCTCCTGCCCGTCCACCCCGGTCAAGGCCGGCTCGCTGGCTGCGACCTCCTTGGCGTCCAGTCCGGTCAGGGTGGGGTCGTCGCCTCCCACCGTCGGGCCAGCGGCGGCTGGCTGCCGGGCCGGTGCGGCAGCGGGTGGGCGCTCGTCGGATTGGGGCACGCGTCACCCCCCGACGTCAGGGCGTCGGCTGGCGGTGCGCGTGATGAGCCCCTCGGTCCGGGGGAGTCGGTGGAGGGCGACCGTCTCCGCCTGGGTGCTGACCTCGATCACCAGCGTCGTTCCGTCCTGCTCGAAGGTCGTCAGCTCGACATCCTGATCCTCGGCGACCTCGGTCGCGGTCATCGTGGCCTGCTCGACGGATCCAGATGAACCGTAGGCAACCACCGCCGCCCGCGCGACCTCAGCCGCTGCATCGTCGGCCCGCACCGAAGCCAGCACGACCGCCCCGACCTCGAAGAGGATCAGCGCGATGACAGCCATCGTGACGACCAGGCGCAGCAGCCAGCCCAGGACGATACCGCCGGCCTGGGGCGCCCTCATCCGCCTGCTCCTCCCTCCCCCTCGTCCTGAGCAGTATCGCGCACCAGCTCCAGCGGCGGGCGGGGAGGTTGGCGCAGTGCTCCCGCCAGCAGCAGGACCACCACGAGGATCCCGATCCCGAGCAGCGCCGGACCGGAGATCGAGGTGGAGCGGACCGACAGCGACCCGCGGGCGAGCTCGCGCGAGCCGGCGGGATCGGTGACCACGACCGTGACGGGGAAGGTGCCGGTGGTCACCGCCTGGGTGGCGAAGCTGATCGTCTGACTGGTGCCCGGCTCGAGCGTCAGCACCTCAGAGGTCCGCCCCTCCGGCCACAGCAGACGGCCCTGCGACTCGATCGTGACGGTGACGAGCAGCGTCTCCCCGGCACGGCGCTGGAGGCTGATGGGCAGCTGGCCGGTGTCGGCGGTCAAGGTCACTGAGCTCGCGATGATCTCGACCTCACCGAAGGTCTCCTCGATCGTCCGACGCACACCCTGGACCAGCGCGAGAGGCTGACGGGCATCGCGGTACCAGTAGGAGGTCGCTCGCAGCAGGTCGTCGCGGAGCGTGTCGATGGAACGTCCGCCGAGCTGGGTCGTCCCCTCCGGGATGGCACCGACGACGGCCTCGAGGTCACGCCAGGTGGAGGTGAGCTCCGCGGTCAGCGTCGGATCGAGCGAGCCCGGTCCGACGGGACGGAAGCCGAGGGTGCGCGGATCTCGCTGGGCCTGGGCGGCCAGTTGCGTCGGGGAGACGAACCGCAGCCAGCGTGCTTCGCTGAGCGCGGTGAGGATGTCCTCGGCGGTCGCGGCGGGGGGGTCCCAGTCGCGCGGGGGCAGCAGGATCAGCCCGCGCGGATCGCTCCTGGGGGCGGTCAGGTAGGCCTGGGCGGACTCGGCGACGACGCGCTGGGCGGCGAGCACCGGTGCGGTGGCGTCGACCTGGTCGAAGGCGGCGGTGAGGTAGGGATCGGCGACGAGGGCGGTGAGGAACCGACCGGAGGGGGCCCGGAGGGTGCGCACGGGCTGCCCGAGGTCGGGATCGGCACCGAGCGCCGGCAGATCGGTGACCGCGGCCGGCAGCACCAGGGTCTCGCCGGGCAGGACGTCCAGCACCTCGGGGACCACGCCGTCGGTGAGCAGGTGCGTGGCGCCGTCCACCTCGGTGGCGAGCAGCATCTGCAGCCGCCGACGTCCCTCGCTGGCGGCCACGGCGGCGATCTCCCGCTCCACCTCGCCCCCGGGGACCAGGGCGGCGAGGTCCGCGGCGGCGTAGCTCCCGCTGATGGGTGCCGGCTGCTGCCCGGCAGCCACGTCCCGGATCCGGCGCAGGAGGCTCGTCGCGTCGACGGCACCGGGGTCACCGGGTGCGACGGTCCGGGCCTCGACGGTGCCGCCCGGGGTGCGGACCTCGGCGATGTAGCCGTCGGAACGGTCACTGAGGTCCTCGAGCAGGTGCGCGGCCGGTGCCAGGATGAGCGGGACGGAGGCCGGGGCCCGCTCGGCAGCACGCACCAGTCGGTCGAGCCGCGCACCGGGCTGGGTGCGTGGCTCCAGCGAGGCTTGGTAGGTCCCGCCCACCCCGCGCCAGGGGGCGGTGTCGATCGGCCACACGACGTTGGTCAGCACGGGGGTCTCGGGGGGTTGGTTCAACCACACCACCGCGGTCACCGACTCCGCCAGCACCTCGGTCCCGCGGACCACGGCGATGCGGACCGGGTGGACCCCGCCAGCGTCCCCCGCCCACGGGATCTGCTCCCGCGCTAGCGCGACGGAGACCCCGACCTGGCCACCGGCGGGGACACCGCCCACCGGCCGGAGGGGCTCGGACCGCACCGCGATCGGTGTCGTGGTGAGGTCGCCGTCCAGGGCGGCCGCCAGCACCCCGCGCGTCAGGCTGGCAGGGTGCACCTCGACGACGAGTTGGGCGCCGGTCACCGGCAGCGTCCCCTCCGCCTCGACGACCGCTCGCAGCTCCAGGGTCGTCGGTGGCTCGACGGCGGTGGTCGGGTCGGCCGCGGGGTCGATCGTGCCCGGGCCGAGCACCCCGGACAGCGCGGTGACGGTGAGGGCGACCTCGGCCTGCCGCTGCGCGTTGGCCGGTGACGCCACCAGCGCCAAGCTGAGGCTGGCGGCGCACCAGACCGCGGCGGCCCAGCGGCCGAAGCCCCGGGCCGGGCGTCGCCTCACCCCTCGACCGCGTGCACATGCCGGGGAGGCTGGGGGCGCTCCGGTGAGGTCCTCAGAGCCTTCTCCACGAGCTTGCGCTCGTTGCGGTGGGCGAGCCGGACCAGGGCGATCTCGATCGGGACCCACTCGACGTGCTCGGCCTCGTCGTCCCGAGGCCCCGGTGGGCGCCCGTCCCACCACATGAAGTAGTAGTGGACGAACTTGTGGTAGCGGACCTGGTCCGGACGCCACACGAACCAGTACTCGATGGTCCCGAGCAGGACGTCGAGCACCGCTCCGTGGCCGGTCTCCTCGCGCACCTCCCTGAGCGCCGCCTCCTCGTCGGTCTCGCCCTCCTCGATGCCGCCCTTGGGCAGGGTCCACTGGGGCTTGCCGGCAGCGTTGCGCCGCGCGATCAACAGGACCCAGCGGCGACCATCGGAGCGGTCGTCACAGACCACGCCACCGGCGGAGGTGGCACGTCTGGTCGGGTACCTGGCCATGACTCGAGCGTAGCGAGCGCCTCACTCCGCGCGACGTCTAGCCTGGCGCGGCGGGCCCGGCGCGTGTGCACCGGCACGACCCCTCCGAGAGCGCCCATGCCCGACGAGCGAACCGGAAGGAGACGACGGTGCGCGCCCTGGTGCAGCGGGTCCTTGAGGCGTCGGTCACCTGGGCACCGACCGCCACGGGGCCGTGGGAGGAGGCGGGCCGGATCGACCGCGGTCTGGTCGCCCTGGTCGGTGTGACCCACGCGGACACCGAGCAGCAGGCCCGGACCTTGGCCGACAAGCTGGTGAACCTGCGGGTGCTCGCTGATGATGCCGGGGCGATGAACCGCAGCTGCCTCCAGGTGGGGGCGGCCCTGCTCGTGGTCAGCCAGTTCACCCTGTACGCCGACACCCGTCGCGGTCGCCGCCCGTCCTTCGTGGACGCGGCCCCACCGGAGCAGGCCGAGCCGTTGCTCGAGGTGCTCATCGCCCACGCCCGCGCGGCGGGGGTGCCGGTGGCCACGGGACGGTTCCGGACCCACATGCGGGTCGGGTTGGTCAACGACGGCCCGGTGACGGTGCTGCTGGAGGTCTGAGCTGACCTCAAGGTCCGCTCCGCAGGGGTCGATGTCCCTGTCGAGGTGGCGCTGGCCGCCGGTGGGACAGGAGCGGAGCATCGTGCCGAGCGTGGACGACTACCTGCAGGTCCTCGTCGAGGAGGGTGGGTCCGACCTGCACCTGAAGGCCGGGGGGCCCGCCTTCGTCCGCATCGACGGGGACCTCAAGCCCGTCACGACCCTGCCACCGCTCTCTCCGGGCGACACCGAACGGCTCGCGCGGGAGATGATGGACGAGCGGCTGCTGGCGTCCTTCGACGGTCGCAGCGAGGTCGACTTCGCCTACTCGATCCCCGGGGTCGGGCGGTTCCGGGTCAACGTCTTCCGCCAGCGTGGCACCGTCGGAGCCGTGACCCGGCGGGTGCTGCCCGGCACGCAGACCTTCCAGTCCCTCGGGCTGCCAGCAGCGGTCCGCAAGCTCGCCGAGGAGCAGCGCGGTCTGGTGCTGGTCACCGGTCCGACGGGCTCGGGCAAGACGACGACCACGGCCGCGATGATCAGCCACATCAACGCCCAGCGCCGGTGCCACATCGTCACCCTCGAGGACCCCATCGAGGTGCTGCACCGCGATGACCGGGCGATCATCGACCAGCGTGAGGTCGGGGTCGACACCGACGACTTCGCCACGGGCCTGAAGGCCGTCTCGCGGCAGGATCCCGACGTGATCTTCATCGGGGAGATGCGCGACCTCGAGACCGTCGAGGCGGCGCTGCAGGCGGCCGAGACCGGTCACCTCGTCATCTCCACCCTGCACACCACCGACGCCCGCGAGACCATCAACCGTGTGGTCGACATGTATCCGAGGGAGGCCCAGCACCAGGCGCGGATCAGCCTCGCGAACTCCCTCAAGGGCATCGTGTGCCAGCGGCTCGCGCCGCGCGCCACCGGGCACGGCCGCGTCGCCGTCGTCGAGGTGATGGTGATGACCACGCGCACCTACGAGTTCATGGTCGACCCGGACCAGCTGCCGATGATCACCGACGCCATCGCCGAGGGGACCTACTACGGCATGCAGACCTTCGATCAGCACCTGCTGCAGCTGTACACCGACGGCGAGGTCTCCCTCCGCGATGCCATGGCGACGGCCACCAGCCCTCACGACCTCCGGGTCGCCCTGCGAGGTGCGGGCCTGGCGTCCTGACCGCGGCGTGGGTCCGATCGGGTCGGCTCAGCGGTCGGGGACGACCGGTGTCGGCGAGGCGGCCTCGGCGCTGAGGTCGGCGTGCAACCGGGCGGCGTCGTCGACGTCGGCGTCCAGCACCGTCACGGCTGCTCCCGGCGCGGCGACGTGCGCGAGCAGGGTGGTCAGCCCGAGCCGGCGCTGGAACAGCGACCGCCGGCTGGTGAGCGCCTGGACCTTCACCACCGGGGCGAGCGCGGTCGTGATCGACAGCGCGCCGCGGCGGGCGACGACGACCAGTTCCGTCGCCGCGTGCCCGAGCTGGCGGTACTCGACCACGGCGAGCCCGGCGCTGAGCGGGATCAGCAGCCACAGGTACGGGCGTGCGGTCTGCAGCGCGGCGACCTCGGTCGCGGGCAGCAGCGCGGGTACGCCGTAAGCGAGCGCCAGCAGGGCGGCCGGCGGGCGCAGCCAGCGGAACAGCGCTCGGCGCAGGGCCGCCGGCGGGTGCGAGGTCAGCGCCGGGACCCCCGGCACGTTGGGCAGCAGGTTGGACAGCAGCGCGTCGAGGTCCGCCGCGGGCAGCAGGGGGACCATGACGCGGCTCTCGCCAGCGATCGAGCCCCCGGCTGAGGCGATGCGGACCGCCGCGTAGCCCAGCAGGCGACGCAGCCAGTTGCGCTTGACCTCCACGAGCTGGATCCGCCTGAGCGGCACGACCGAGTCTCGTGTCGACAGCAGCCCACGGGAGATGAGCAGGTCCTCACCGCGGCGCTCGATGCGGAAGTTGCCGTCCCGCAGCACCCCGACCACGATCGCGCTGCCGGCCGCCAGCGCCAGGGTCACCACCATCCCGAGGGCGACCAGTGACCACCGCACGCCGCCGAGGCTCGGGGCGGTCCCGGCCAGGCCGGCATCGATGGCCTGATCCACGAGGTCATCCACGAAGGGAGTGACCTGGTTGCCGACGAACTGCAGGAGGGCCCCGACCACGGCCGGCAGGACCAGCAGGCGCGCCCCGGTCACGGAGGCCAGCACCACGTGGCGCAGCGGGACCTGCAGGATCTGCTCGG
>JBKHDS010000097.1:0-7684 GCA_046541215.1 Nitriliruptoraceae bacterium | reverse complement strand
CCGTCGCGCACCATGTCCCAGGCGGTGCCCCACAGCAGCGAGCGGGTGAGCGGATCGGCCACGTCGGCCAACCGTTCGGTCACCGTGGCGGTCGATCGCGCGTCCAGGGCCAGCTTGCCGTAGGTGAGGTCGTCGTCGTTGACCACGAGCAGCGGCACGGCCGGACGGCCGGCGAGCTCGGCGACCACGGTGCGCTCGCCGGTCACGTCCAGCTCCACCCGGTCGCGCCGCACCAGCGTGCCGGCGCGGTCCTCGTAGGTGCCGACGGCCAGACGGTGGGGACGCAGCACCGGCTCGGGGCGCGTGAGGCCCGGCAGGCTCGCCCAGGCGGGTTCCGGCGCCTCCTGGACGACCGCCATCTCGGTGTAGGTACCGTCCTCACCGACCTGGACGTCGAGGTGGAAGCGGTTCAGGCCCGTGGTGAGCAGCCACGCGTCCCGCCAGGCGCCGAGGTCACGACCCGAGGTGCGCTCCAGCGCGGCGAGGAAGTCGGTGAGGGTGGTGTTGGACCAGGCGTGCCGCTCGAAGTAGTCGCGGCAGCCGGCGAGGAACGCCTCCTGGCCCACCCAGGCGACCAGCTGACGCAGCACCGAGGCGCCCTTGGCGTAGGTGATGCCGTCGAAGTTCTGGTGCACGCTCTCCACGTCGGGCATGCGGTCGGCGACCGGGTGGGTGGAGGGCAGCTGGTCCTGGAAGCGGGCCCACGCCTTCTCCGCGTCGTGGAAGGTGACCCAGGCTCCGTCCCAGCGTGTCGCGGTGGCCTGGACCAGCACCGACATGAAGGTGGCGAAGGACTCGTTGAGCCACAGATCGTCCCACCAGCGCATGGTGACCAGGTCGCCGAACCACATGTGCGCCATCTCGTGGATGATGGTCTCGGCACGCCGCTCGCGGGTCGCGTCGGTCACCTTGGAGCGGAAGATGTAGACCTCCGAGAAGGTGACGCAGCCGGGGTTCTCCATCGCGCCGGCGCTGAACTCCGGGACCAGGAGCTGGTCGTAGCGGTCCCCGAAGGGGTAACGCATCGCGAACAGCTCCTCGAAGGCCGCGAAGCTCTGCTTCGTGACCGTGAACAGCTCCTCGGCATCGACGTGCTCGGCGAGCGAGCGGCGGGCCCACCAGGCCAGGTCGATGCCGGACCCGTCGGCGCGAACGTAACGGTCGGTGACCGCGACGTAGGGGCCGGCGACCACGGCGGTGATGTAGGTGCTGATGCGCTCGGTGGGGGAGAAGCGCCACCGGCCCGCCGCGCCGGACTCGGGCTGCTCGACCACCTCGCCGTTGGACACGACGACCCACTCCTCGGGGGCGTCGACGCTCAGCTCGAACACCGTCTTGAGGTCCGGCTGGTCGAAGCAGCCGAACACGGTGTGGGCGTCGAAGGGCTCGAACTGGCTGTGCAGGTAGACGCGGTCGTCGGTCGGGTCGACGAAGCGGTGCAGGCCGTGCCCCTCGTGGCGGTAGGCCATCGTGGCCTCGACCTCGAGGTGGTGCGTGCCGGGCTCCAGGGGCGGCAGCAGCAGCCGGGTGGGCTCCACGGCGCGCGTGAGGTCGAGGTCCTCCCCGTCGAGGACCGCGCGGTGGACCTCGGTCGCGGTGAGGTCGAGGAAGGTCGCCGCGGCCTCTCCCACCTCGAAGGTCAGCTCGCTGGTGGACCGGAAGTGGGTCGCGCTCCCGGTCAGGTCCAGGTGGACGCGGGTCCGCTCGACCGCAGCGATGGTGCGGGCGCGCGCCTCGGCCTCCTCCCGGGTCAGGTTCTCACGGACGGCAGGGGCGGGAGCGGACATGGGTGCCTCGACGCGGACGACAGCGGGGTGAGGGTCGGTGGTCGGTACGGGACCGGTCGCGCAGGGTACGGCCCGTGCCGGGGCGGTCGGGACGGTCGGGACGGTCCGGGCCGGGCGCGCTGCCGTGGTACCCGACCTGCGGTCGTCGCGGGGTCGAGCCCCGAGTCGCGGGCGACCGTCTCAGCCCAGGTCATCCTGGCGCCCGTGCCGACCGCGGCCCGCTCGGAAGGCTGCCACCTGGGCCGCGCCGCCCGCCTCGAGGCTCGCCATCCCGAGGTCATGCTCGTTGAGCAGTGCCTCGGGCAGGGGCCGGTCGAAGGCGGCGCGGGCGGCCGCCAGGTCGCTTCGCAGCGTCGTCGCCGGCCAGCGCGAGAGTTCGCGTCCCAGCGCGACCGCCGCGTCCTCGGCGGTCCCGGAGGGCACGACCTGCGTGACCAGCCCGATCGCGCGAGCCTCCTCAGCGCCGACCGGTCGGCCGGTGAGGATGAGGTCGAGTGCCACGCCGAGCCCGACGAGCCGGGGCAGTCGGACCGTCCCGCCATCGATGAGGGGCACCCCAACCCGCCGGCAGAACACGCCCAGCACGGCGTCCGCCGCGGCCACCCTCAGGTCGCACCACAGCGCGAGCTCCAGCCCACCGGCGACGGCGTACCCCTCGATCGCCGCGATCACCGGCAGCCGCGTCGTGGTCCGCGTGGGACCCATCGGGCCGTGGTCGTCGCGGGTGAGCCGGTTGCGCCGCTCGGGGTCGGCGAGGGCGTGCAGGTCGGCTCCGGCGCAGAAGGTGCCGCCGGTCCCCGTCAGCACCAGCGCCGCGAGGTCCTCGCGGACGTCCAGCCCCGCGATGGCGGCGGTGAGCGCCTCGGCGGTGGGTCGGTCGACCGCGTTGCGGACCTCGGGGCGGTCGAGGCGCACGATCCCGACCGGACCGCGGATCTCCTGCTGCACGTGCACCTCGCACCTCTCGACCCCCAGCGCACGGGTGCACGCAAGGCGTGGGGTGGGCGAGCCGTGCTGGGCTAGCATCCCGCAGGGTAGGTGCCCGGCGTCTGAAGCGTCGGATCGACAGCGCCGCGGGGGGAGGTCCCGCGGGGAAGCAGGGAGTCCCGCATGCAGGAGTACACCAGCCCCGGTGAGACCGAGGTGCCCCTCGAGGAGAACCTCACGGACTCGCTCTGGGACGCGGTCGATCGGCACCCGGAGCAGCCGGTGGTCGCGGTCCGCGTCGGCGACCGGTTCGTGGACTGGTCGACCCGTCAGTTCGTCGAGGAGATCGTCGCCGTCGCCAAGGGTCTGATCGCGCTCGGGATCGCCAAGGACGACCGCGTCGTCGTGCACTCGAGCACGCGCCTTGAGTGGACCATCCTCGACTACGCGATCTGGTGCGCCGGGGGTGTGACGGTCCCGATCTACGAGACCTCCTCCGCGGAGCAGATCGAGTGGATCGTGTCGGACTCCGACGCGACGGCGCTGTTCACGGAGAACGCTGAGCTCAAGGCGCTGGTCGATGAGGTCCACGGCAACCTGCCGGGGCTCAAGCACGTCCACGTCATCGAGGACGGTGCGCTCGAGACCTTGCGCCAGCTCGGCGCGGAGGTGAGCGAGGAGACGGTCCGCGAGCGCGCCGGGCAGGCCACCGGCAGCGACATCGCCACGATCGTCTACACGTCCGGGACCACCGGCAGGCCGAAGGGCTGCGTCATCACCCACCGCAGCTTCGTGTGGGATGCGACCCAGGTCGCCACCGCGGCGCCGGAGTTCTTCGGCAACCAGATGCGCACGCTGTTCTTCCTGCCGCTCGCGCACATCTTCGCCCGCGTGGTCCAGACCACCTGCATCCGCGAGGGTGTGATCCTCGGCTACTCCACCGGCATCCCGCAGCTGACGGAGGAGCTCGCGATCTACAAGCCGGACTTCCTGATCGCGGTGCCACGGGTGTTCGAGAAGATCTACAACGGCGCCCGGGCCAAGGCGGCCGCGGACGGCAAGGAGAGGATCTTCGACAAGGCCGCCCACGTCGCGGAGGAGTACTCCCGCCAGCGCATCGCCGGCAACGTCGGGCTCGGGACCAAGGTGCTGCACGCGGTCTTCGACAAGCTCGTCTACGGCAAGCTGCGGGGTGCGATGGGCGGTCAGGTCAGGTACGCGGTGTCCGGAGGCGCGGCGCTCGGCGAGCGGTTGACGCACTTCTTCAACGGCATCGGCGTGCAGGTGTGCGAGGGGTACGGGCTGACCGAGACCACGGCGGTGTCCACCTTCAACCGCCCCACCGCGACCAAGGTCGGGACCGTCGGCAAGCCGATCCCTGGTGCCTCGGTCCGGATCGCCGCCGACGGTGAGATCCTGCTGGCGGGCGCCCACATCTTCCAGGGCTACCACAACAACCCCGAGGCCACCGCCGAGGTGCTCGAGGACGGTTGGTTCCACACCGGCGACCTCGGGCAGGTCGACGGTGAGGGCTACGTGCGCATCACCGGCCGCAAGAAGGAGCTGATCGTGACCGCGGGGGGCAAGAACGTCGCCCCGGCGGTGCTCGAGGACCGGATCCGGGCCCACGCGCTCGTCAGCCAGTGCATGGTCGTCGTCGACGCGCAGCCCTTCATCGCCGCGCTCGTCACCCTGGACGCCGAGGCCTGGCCCGCCTGGGCGGAGGCCCACGAGAAGTCGGGGGAGCTCGCGGACCACCTCGATGACCCCGATGTCGTCGCCGCGGTCCAGGCGGCCATCGACGACGCCAACCAGGCGGTCAGCAAGGCCGAGTCGATCCGCACCTTCCGCATCCTGCCCGACGACTTCGTGGTGGGTGTCGAGCTCAGCCAGAAGATGTCGGTGAAGCGGCACGTGGTGTCCGAGAAGTACGCCGACGTCATCGACGAGATCTACGCGGGCACGAAGCCGGCCTGAGCCCCGGCCTCCGCGTCCGGCCCCAGCCTCCGCGCCCGGCCCCGGCCTCCCGGCCGGGGCCGGGCCGAGGCCCGACCCATCCGGGGTTGGGGACGTTCGCTGCGGTTGGACCCGCGTGATGGTCCCCGGCCCCGCTGAGGGCGGGCCGTGCGGGGCGTCGCCGACCCGCGTGCTCTCGTGCGGCGGAGCGCTCTCCGGCCGGTGCGTCAGACCAGTTGGGCGCGCCGCTGGCTGCGCTCGGCCCACCAGGCCGCATCGAGCTCACCGAGCGCCGTCGCGGGTTCAGCACCCTCGAGGATGTACTCGTCGCGGATGGCGCGCCAGTTGCCGTGCGCCTCGAGCTGTCCGAGCACCGAGTTCAGCCCCCACTGGATGCGGTTCAGCAGCAGGTAGTCCGCCGGGAGGTTCAACCGCCGCAGGACGTCGCTGAAGGGGTCGCGCGGATCGGTGGTGGAGCGGATCACCTCCGAGGCGAAGGCCGAGGTGAAGGTGAACGGCTGCTCGGCGACCACCGGACGGGTGTAGAGCTGGAACCACTCGAACACCCGGTCCTCGTCGATCTGCGCCCGCGGCGGGACGAACCCCGCGTCACGCAGCGCCTTGAGCGAGGTGTCCCGGTCGCCGGTGGCGACCGCCTTCTCGATGGCACGCATCGAGGCGTACCGCTCGCGCGTGAACATCTTGACCGAGCCGTAGTCGAGGAACGCGACCCTCAGGCCACCATCCGCGGCGGCGCCCTCCTCGATGAGGTAGTTGCCCGGGTGGGGGTCGCCGTTGAACAGCCGGAAGCGGCCGATGGAGCCGAAGGCGTAGCGGAAGATGATCTCGCCGACGCGCTGGCGGTCCGGCTCGCTCGCCTGGTCCACGAAGGCGCTGAAGCGTGCGCCGCGGATGCGCTCGGACACCAGCACCCGGGGGCGGCACAGCTCGCCGACGATGTCGGGGACCCGGATGAACGGGTGGTCGGCGTAGCGCAGCGCGAAGGCGCGCTGGTACTGCGACTCGCGCTCGTAGTCGAGCTCGTCGTCGATGCGCTCGCGGAGCTCCTCGAGCAGCGGCTCGATC
This sequence comes from Nitriliruptoraceae bacterium, assembly GCA_046541215.1. Taxonomy (GTDB): domain Bacteria; phylum Actinomycetota; class Nitriliruptoria; order Nitriliruptorales; family Nitriliruptoraceae; genus T1Sed10-7. The sequence goes on along the minus strand of JBKHDS010000097.1, from coordinate 1,928 downwards.
TCCTGGTTCTGCGCCACGAGCCGACCGAGCGGCGCGAAGGCGGAGGCGTTGTCGAGGTCGGCGCGCACCGCTTCCGCGACGCCGGGGTACTGCACCTTGACGACGACGTCCCGGCCGTCGTGGAGGGTGGCGGCGTGGACCTGGCCGATCGAGGCGGCCGCGAGCGGTACCGGATCGAAGGTGGCGAACACCTCCTCGGGCGCGCGTCCGTACTCCTCGGTGAGCACCTGCGAGATCGCGTCGGCGTCGAAGGCCGGGGCGTCGTCGCGCAGGCTCGCCAGCGCCTCGTGGTAGGCGCTGCGCACCTCGGGCGGCAGGTCGAGGTCGACGAAGCTGAGCAGCTGCCCGAGCTTCATCGCCGCGCCCTTCATCTCCCCAAGCACCTCGGCGAGGTTGGCGGCGAGCTCGGCGTGCGCCGCCTGCTCGTCAGCGCCCGCGAAGCGCAGCGCACGCGCGCTGGCCAGACCGGTCGCACCGCGCAGCCCGGTGCGGGCCAGGCGCGTCCCGCGCCGTACCCGACCTCCGAGCCCGCGTTCCGCCACGACCGTTCCGCTCCTTCTCGACCTGCCACGTCGTTCGTGCCCGGCCGCCCCCGTGGCCGGGTCGGCCGGCTACTTACGCCATCTCGGCCAGCGGGTTGCCCTCCGCGCGCGCCGCGGCCAGCCGCGTGGCGAGCTCGGCGCGCCGGTCGTCGCTCAGGCAGGCACACCCCACCTCGTAGGGTGCGTAGTGCTTCACATCCATCCGGTGGGTGGGGCAGGCCGCGACCTCGAGTCGCGTGATCGGTTCTGACCGGGGCATCGGGAACCTCCTCGACGGTCCGCGTCGTGCGCGCGCGGGGCCGTCAGACGTTGAAGCGGAAGTGGATGACGTCGCCGTCGGCGACCACGTACTCCTTGCCCTCGATACGCAACCGGCCGGCGTCGCGGGCGGCGGCCTCGGAGCCGAGCCGGTCGTAGTCGTCGAAGGCGATCACCTCGGCCTTGATGAAGCCGCGCTCGAAGTCGGTGTGGATCTCCCGGGCGGCGCGGGGTGCGGTGGAGCCGGCGGGCACGGTCCACGCGCGCGTCTCCTTGGGCCCGGCGGTGAAGAAGGTACGCAGTCCGAGCAGGGTGTAGGCATGCTCGATGAGCCGCTCCAGCCCGGAGCGCTCGAGGCCGAGGGTGGCGAGGTACTCGGCGCGCTCGTCACCGTCGAGCTCGGCCACCTCGGCCTCGACCTGGGCGGAGATGACCACCACCTCGGCACCCTCGCGCGCCGCCCGTTCGCGCACCGCCGCCACCTCGACGTTGCCGTCGGGGAGGTCGTCCTCGGCGACGTTCGCGGCGTAGAGCACCGGCTTGACGGTCAGCAGGGAGAGCTCCCGAGCCAGCGCGGGCTCCAGCTCGCCCGCGAAGGTGCGGGCCACCTGACCCTCAGCCAGATGGTCGAGCAGGGCCTGGAGCTGGTCCCGCTCGCGCACCGCGTCCTTGGCGTTGCCCTTCGCAGCCCGGGTGGCCCGCTCCAGGCGCCTCTCGACCGTCTCGAGGTCCTTGAGGACCAGCTCGGTCGTCACCACCTCGATGTCGCGGGCCGGGTCGACGCTGCCGTCGACGTGCACGACGTCGTCGTCGTGGAAGCAGCGCACGACGTTGCAGATCGCGTCCACCTCGCGGATGTGGGCGAGGAACTGGTTCCCGAGCCCCTCGCCGCGCGACGCCCCGGCGACGAGGCCCGCGATGTCGACCACCTCGATCACGGTGGGCACGGTGCGGGCGGAGGCGGCCAGCTCGGTCAGCCGGTCCAGGCGTGCGTCGGGGACCGCCACCACGCCGACGTTGGGGTCGATGGTGCAGAACGGGAAGTTCGCCGCCTCGGCGCCCGCCTGGGAGATGGCGTTGAACAGGGTCGACTTCCCCACGTTCGGCAGGCCAACGAGGCCGACCTTG
>JBKHDS010000096.1:0-7697 GCA_046541215.1 Nitriliruptoraceae bacterium | reverse complement strand
GAGGCGGGGCGGGGGAAGCGGCGGCGCAGCGTCGGGGGCGGCGGCGGAGAGGTGAGGTGGGGCATCGCTCCCGTGCTCGGTGACGGCGGGGAGACGCGAACCTGTCGTGCGGTCCGGGCCGGGGAGGAGCACGCGGGCGCCGGATCGGAGCCAGACGGACAGTAGGCTCACCGCCATGGATCACCTCGTCATCGTCACCGGCGGCTCCTCAGGGATCGGGCACGCGCTGCTCGCCACCGCTCCCGGAAGCTCACACCGCATCACCGTCAGCCGGCGGGCAGCTGAGGACGTCGCACCCGGCTACCTCGAGGCGGACCTCGCTGATCCGAGCGCCTGGGAACGCGTCGGTCACGTGATCGACGCGGTCGCCACCGAGCGCGAGTGGCGCCGGATCACCCTGCTGCAGGCCGCCGGGACGCTCGAACCCATCGGTTTCGCGGGTGAGGTCGACCCTCTCGCCTACGAGCGCAACCTGCTCCTGAACGCGGTCGCGCCGCTCGCGCTCGGGCACCGCTTCCTCGCCGCGGTCTCGCACCTACGATGCCGCCGGGAACTCGCCATCGTGACCTCGGGGGCGGCCGAGAAGGACTACGAGGGGTGGTCGTCCTACGGCGCCGCGAAGGCTGCTGTCGACCGGTGGGTCGCCACCGCCGCAGCTGAGCAGGCACGTCGCGGCGGGACGCGGGTCCTCGCGCTGAACCCCGGTACGACCGCGACCCCGATGCAGGACCTGATCCGCACCATGGATCCCCGCGATTTCCCGCAGGTCGAGCGGTTCCGGCAGCGCCATGCTCAGGGGCGGTTGGCCGATCCGGTGGCGGTCGCTGAGGCCTGCTGGGCCGCCCTGGAGGACGAGACCGTGCCCGCCGGTAGCAAGGTCGACCTCCAGGCACGGCTGCGGTGAGGCACGGGTCCGTGCGGGGCCCTGAGCCACCCAACATCCTGGACTCACCGGAGGACCACGATGCGTCCCGCGCTCGATGACATCCGGATCGTGGAGCTTGCGGCCATCGGTCCGGCGCCGTACGGGGTGATGCTGCTGGCCGATCTCGGGGCTGAGGTGATCCGCGTCGATCGGGTCGCGGCCGCTCGTGGGCAACCCGGTGCCGAGGCGTCGATGGTGGGCCTGTCTCGCAACCGACGCTCGATCGCCGTCGACCTCAAGCAGCCTGCGGGCGTCGAGGTGGTGCGGCGGCTCTCGCGCTCGGCGGACGTGCTCGTGGAGGGCTTCCGGCCGGGGGTCGCCGAGCGACTCGGCGTCGGCCCACAGGAGCTCCGCGCCGATCACCCCGGGCTGATCTACGCCCGGGTCACCGGCTGGGGGCAGGAGGGGCCGCTGGCCTCTCACGCCGGTCACGACCTCGACTACGCCGCGGTCGCCGGGGCCCTGCACGCCATCGGCGATCCGGACCAGCCACCGCCGCCCCCGATCAACTACCTGGCGGACTTCGCCGGCGGTGGGGCGTTCCTGGCGATCGGGGTGCTCGCCGCCATCATCGAACGGCAGCACTCCGGTGACGGACAGGTGCTGGACGTGGCCATGCTCGACGGCACGGCCTCCCTGACGTCGTTCCTGCACGGGCTGCGGCAGCTGGGCGCATGGTCGACCGAGCGGGGTGGCAACCTGCTCGACGGTGCGGCGCCCTTCTACCGGACCTACCGCTGCGCGGACGGCCGGTTCCTCGCCGTCGCCGCCCTCGAGCCCCACTTCCACACCGAGTTGTGCCGTCGGCTGGGCCTCGACCCGGCGCGGTGGCAGCAGCACGATCCCGCTCGTTGGCCTGAGCAGCGTGCGGACCTCGCAGAGATGTTCGCGCGCCGGTCCCGCGACGAGTGGATGGAGCAGCTCGGCGGCGAGGACACCTGCGTCGCACCCGTCCTCGACCTCGAGGAGGCGCCCCAGCACCCGCACAACCGGGCCCGCAGCACCTTCGTCGAGGTGGACGGCGTGACCCAGCCGGCACCTGCTCCGAGGCTCACCCGGACGCCGGGGTCGATCCGGCGGCCTGCACCCGGGTTCGGGGAGCACACCGACGAGGTCCTCGCGATGCTGGGCTACGAGGCGGACGAGCGGGATCGCCTGCGGGAAGCCGGGGCGATCGCGTGAGCGCATCCTGCTGACGCCTGCGGGGCGATCGCGTGAGCGCACCCTGCTGACGCCTGCGGGAGCCGGGGCGATCGCGTGAGCGCACCCTGCTGACGCCTGCGGGGCACGGTCACCGCGTGGCGGTGGCGGGTGTGGTGCGGTGGTGGTCGCGCGGTGACGCCGGGGCGGTAGGAGGCGGGAGTACCGTCGGGATCGGTCTACGTCCCGTCGTCGTCGGTGGCGCCGTCGCCGTCCGTGGTGCCGTCGTCCCCCCCGCCACCGTCCTCGCTGTCGTTCCCGCCGTCGCCACCGGTGTCGTCGTCGCCGCCGGTGCCATCGTCGGGGCCGGTGCCATCGTCGGGGCCGGTGCCGTCGTCACCGTCGTCGTCGGGGTCGGTGCCGTCGTCGTCGCCCCCGTCATCCGGGTCGGACGCGCCGGTGTCGTCGTCCGGATCCGTGTCGGCCCCCTCGTCGTCGGTGCCGTCGCCGGTCCCCTCGTCACCCTCACTGCCGTCGTCGGCGCCATCGTCCGCGTCCGGCTCGGGGTCGGGCTCCGGCAGCACCTCGACGCAGCGTCGGCCCTGGAAGTCGACCGGCTCGTCCAGCACCTCGGGTAGACGGCCCTGCTCGTCGGGACCGTCGGGGAGTGCGCCGTACTCGAAGCCGGGTGGGCACGGCTCGAGCTCCGGCTTGATCTCCACGCACGGCCGCCCCTCCTCGTCGGTCAGGTCCAGGAGGATGTCCGGGAAGAAGCCGTCCTCGTCGGCCGCAGCGGGAGGCTCGGCGAACTCGTAGCCCTCGGGGCACGCGGCCTGCTCCGGCTCGCCGTCGTCCAGGTCGAGCGCGGACGGGGTGAAGGCGCGCGCTTCCAGCCCCTCGGTCGCCTCCGCCATGAACCGCCCCCACACCGGCGCGGCGAGGGCGGCACCGGTGACCGCCTCGGCCTCGATCGGCCGGTTGTCGAGGTTGCCCATCCAGACCACGGTCGACAGCTGCGGGATGTAGCCCGCGAACCAGGTGTCCCGGCCCTCGTTCGTGGTCCCGGTCTTGCCCGCGATGGGCCGGTCGTCGAGCCGGGCCTGCTGCCCGGAGCCGGTCCGCACCCCCTCCTCCAGCACCTCGGTGACCGCCCGTGCAACCTGGATGTCCATGGCCTGGGTCTCGTTGGGGAAGGGGGCGTGGATCGTCCGGCCGTCGCCGTCCTCGACCCGCGTGACCAGCCGAGGACGCACGTGGAACCCCTCGGCGGCGAAGGTCCCGTAGGCGCTCGCGATCTCCAGCGGGCTGAAGCCGTCCTGGCCCAAGGTCAGGCCCGCAAGCGGTCGCATCGCTGGCCCCCGCGCACGCTCGGTGTCGAACACCTCGTCGCTCGCGTCCCGGGGCAGGCCGGCCCGGCCTGCGGCGTCGATCACGGCTTCGCGGCCGACCTCCTCCTGCATGAGCACGTAGACGGTGTTGGTCGAGGTCGCGGTGGCCTGCCGGACGCTCTGCTCCCCGTAGGTGGCCTCGTCGTAGTTGCGGATCGGGGTGGCGGTGTCCTCGAGCTCGAGCGATGCCGGAGCGGGGAAGCGCGTGTCGGGGGAGCGGCCGGCCTCCAGGAACGCCTGGAGGGTGAAGGCCTTGAAGACCGAGCCGACCTGGCGCACGGACCGGATCGCGGTGTTGAAGGGTTGCTGCGTGCTGTCGGGCCCCCCGACCAGGGCGCGCACCCCGCCGTCGGCCGGGTCGATCGTGACGAGCGCGCCGGTGTCGGTGGGGCCGGTCTCGACCGCCTCGGTGACCACCCGCTGAGCGATCGCCTGCAGGCGGCTGTCGAGCTCGGTGTAGATCCTCAGCCCCCGGAACAGCTGGCCTTCGGAGAACTCCGGGTGGTCGGCCAGCTCCCGGCGGACCGCGTCGAGGTAGTAGGCGTTCGGCCCGCGGGAGGTGAGCCGCCGCGGGCTGACCTCTGGCAGCCCGGCTGCAAGCAGGGTGTCAGCTTCGGTGCGGGTGAGCGCTCCGGTCTCGACCATGCCCTCGAGCACGAACCGCCGCCGCTCGTCGGCGCCGGTCGGGTTGTCGACCGGATCGAGGTTCTCGGGCGAGGCGATGATGCCCGCGAGGGTCGCCGCCTGGTTGATGTCGAGCTCGCTGGCGGGTGCGTCGAAGTAGGCCTGGGAGGCAGCCTCGACCCCGTAGGTTCCGCGGCCCCAGTAGATGGTGTTGAGGTAGAAGCCGAGGATCTCGTCCTTGTCGTACGCCCGCTCGAGCTTGATGGCCAGCGCGGCCTCCTCGACCTTCCGTCGGTAGGTGAGCTCAGGGCTGAGCGCGGCGTTCTTGATGTACTGCTGGGTGATGGTCGAGCCGCCCTGCTGGATCTCGCCGGCGCGCACGTTCGTGAACAGCGCCCGGGCGATCCCGGTGAGGGAGATGCCCCGGTGCTCGTAGAAGCCGCGGTCCTCGGCGGCGATGACCGCGGCGGGGACATGCGGGGGCAGGGTCTCGATCGGGACGTCCTCGCGGGTCAGTTCGCTCGCGAGCGTCCCGATCTCCTGGCCGTCGCGGTCGAACACCAGCGAGGTTCGGGCATCGATGTCGTCGGGTAGTGGCACCGTGGAGAACAGCAGGTAGAAGCCGAGGAGACCGCCCGCGGCGACCAGGACGAGCGGGACGACGAGCAACAGCACGAGGACCCGGCGCCAGCGGCGTCGGGGGCGCGCGGCGCGGGGCGCCGGCGTGCGGGCTGTGGCCATCGTCGTTCGTCCTCACCCGTCACCTGACGGCTCGACCGGTCCCGAGCGGACCAACGGGCGACGGTACCGCCGCGGGTTCGCGCGACGGCCGAGGCTCTCCGACCGCCGGTCGGTGGCCACGCCGGTGCACGCTGGGCCTCGCCGGTGGACGCTGGGCCTCGCCGGTGGACGCTGGGCCTCGCCGGTGCACGCTGGGCCCCGCCGCTGCACGCTGGGGCTGTCGGTGGACGCCGGGCCCGGCCGTGCGTCCACCGGGCTGGTGGCCGTGGCGCCCGACGGACAGCGCAGGGCCCGCCGCGCGGGCGGGCCCTGTCACCGCGTCGCAGCGGTCGGCTCAGAAGGCGCTCTCCGGCACCCCCATCAACGCTCCGTCCTCCTCCGCGGCGACCTGCGCCCGCAGGCCTACCTTCGGCAGCACCGAGCGGGCGAAGTACCGCGCCGCGGCGACCTTGCCGGTGTAGAAGTCCTGGTCGGCACCGGAGCCGACCCCGGCCTTGATCGCGTCGTGCGCCACCTCGGCCTGGCGCAGCAGCAGCCAGCCGATCAGCACCTCGGCGAGCGAGAAGAGGAACTCGGTGGACTGCAGCCCCGTCTTGTACAGCTCGGTGCGCTTCGACTCGTCCATCGACGCCATCGCGTGCTGGAGCAGCACCCCGAGGTGGGACTGGGCGGCGTCGAGCGCGGTGCCGAGCCGCTCACGCTCGTCGGCGAGGGGGTCGTTCTCCGGGCCGGCCTTCAGGAAGGTCCGGATCTGGTCGGCGAACCAGGTCAGCGTCGCGCCCTGGTCGCGGACGATCTTGCGGAACAGCAGGTCGAGCGCCTGGATCGCGGTCGTGCCCTCGTAGAGGGTGTCGATCTTCGCGTCCCGGATGTACTGCTCGATCGGGTAGTCCTGGGTGTAGCCGGAGCCGCCGAAGGTCTGCAGGCTCATCGAGCCGAGCAGCTCGTAGGCCTTCTCCGAGCAGTAGCCCTTGACCAGCGGCAGGAGCAGGTCCTCCCGGGCGATCCAGCGCAGGTGCTCGTCGTGGTCCTCGCCCTCGCCGACGGACGGGTCAGCGGCCAGCTGGGCCTGGTCCTGCACCCAGCCGGCGTACATGACCAGCGCCCGCATGCCCTCGGCGTGCGCCTTCTGGGTCATCAACATCCGCCGCACGTCGGGGTGCTTGATGATCTCCACCTTCGGCGCGGTCTTGTCCGTCATCTGGGTCATGTCGGGACCCTGGACGCGCACCTTCGCGTAGTCCAGCGCGTTGAGGTACCCGGTGGACAGCGTCGCCATCGCCTTGGTGCCCACCATCATCCGGGCGTACTCGATGACGAGGAACATCTGCTTGATGCCGTCGTGGACGTTGCCGGCGAGGTAGCCGACGCAGGGCTCCCCGTCCTGGCCGAGGGACAGCTCGCAGGTCGCTGAACCCTTGATGCCCATCTTCTTCTCGAGGTTGGAGACACGCACCCCGTTGCGCTCCCCGATCGAGCCGTCCGGGTTGAGGTGGCGCTTGGGGACGAGGAACAGGCTGAGCCCCTTGGTGCCGGGAGCGGCGCCCTCAGGCCGGGCGAGCACGAGGTGCAGGGTGTTGGGGTGGGTCTGGGCGTCGGCGGAGGTGATGAACCGCTTGATGCCCTCGAGGTGGTAGACGTCACCGAGGTCGTCCTCCCCGGCTGCCTCGACGAACCGGGCCTTGGTGACCCCGGCGCCGACGTCGGAGCCGGCGTCGGGCTCGGTCAGCACCATCGTGCCGCCCCAGCGGTCCTCGACCAGCGCCCGGGCGAAGACGCGCTTCTGACCCTCGGTGCCGATCTCGTCGATGATGGACGCCATGAGCGCCCCGATCGGCCACAGCGAGGCCGTGGCGTGGGCTCCGGCCAGCAGCTCCGTGCCGGCCCACCGGATCGTCGGCGGCGCGCCGTAGCCACCGAGGTGGGTGGGCAGCGGCATGAGGTGCCAGCCGGCGTCGTAGAAGGCCCTGAGCGCCTCGTCGAGCTCGTCGGGGATGGTCACATCACCCTCGGGAGAGAGCTCGAGCGGGGTGCGGTCCGCGGCGACGAAGGACTGTGCCCAGATCGACTCGCGGGCGAAGCGCTCCATCTCGGTCAGCAGCATGCGGGCCTGCTCGCCGTCGACCGCCTCGAAGGGGCCGGTCCCGAAGTAGCTGTCGGCACCGAGCACCTCGAAGAGGTTGAACTCGATGTCTCGCAGGTTGCTCCTGTAGTGGCTCATCGCGTCTCCCTCGGTACGCCGTGTCCGCCGCCGCCGCGCAGGCTCCCGGTGCGCTCGGTGGTTGCGACCGGCCCCGTGTCCTGGTGAACGCCACCGCTGGAGCCGGTGTTCCATCTTGGAACGTCCGCTACATCTTGGAGCGTTCGTTCCATTTCTGCAAGCTGGCGGTGTAGGGTCGCCGGCGCAGCGGCGGGCGTGAGGAGGTACGAGGTGGCGCGGTACCGAGTGGGGCTGGAGACGCGTGAGCGGATCCTGGCCGCGACCCGCCGGCTGCTCGCCGAGGTGGGCATCGAGGGGGTGACGCTCAAGGCCATCACGGACCGGGCCCGGGTGGGCTCGGGCAGCTTCTACAACCTGTTCGCCTCGAAGGACGACGCGGTCTTCGAGGTGGTCCGGGAAGCCATCGCCGCCGTCGACCCCGACCCCGAGGGGGAGGGCACCGACACCCTCGAGGACCTGGTGGAGGCCTTCGTGACCTTCATGACCGGGTCCTCGCCGATCGCCCGCATCTACCTCCAGCTCGCCGGTCGCGGGCTCACCGATCCGGCGATCGCGGCCCGGGTGCTGCGCTCGCACCGGCGCCGCGTCGAACGCTTCGCCGACGCCTACCGTCGTGAGATCCCGGGCTTGAGCATCGCGGAGTCCTACGCACGCGCTG
>JBKHDS010000095.1:0-7716 GCA_046541215.1 Nitriliruptoraceae bacterium | reverse complement strand
CCGATCAGGCCGTAGCGCACCGCCCGTAGGGTCAGCGCCACCGGCCCCTCGCCGTCGGGGAAGAGCGCTGCCAGGCCGAGGTAGAGGACCGCCACCCCGAGCAGGCCGACCACGACGCGCAGCACCCGTCGCCCGACCGCACCGCGGTGGTCGAACCCGCCGCGCGCCTGCAGCACCGCAAGTCCCACCCCGAACCCGGACAGCGTCGCGGCCGCGGTGACGACGGAGCTCGCACCGGTCAGCTCGGCCACCTCCTCGACGCCCGGCCAGGGGAAGCTGACACCGACGAGCCGGCCGGCGAGCAGCGTGGCCGGGGCGATCCAGACCAGCCCCGCCACGAGCGAGGCCAGCACCCGCTCGACGATCCCCACCCGCTGCCACCAGCGCACCGCGCGCGGCTCCAGCCACAGGTACGCGCCCAGCAGCACGAGCCCGACGCCGACGCCCACCACCAGGTCCTCGAGGAAGTGGACGCCGAGGTGGATGCGCGACCAGGCGATGGCGGCGATCAGAGCGACCAGCGCGGCGCGGACCGGCCAGGAGCGCACGCTGGCGGCCAGCACCCCCCAGAATGCCGTCGCGTTCTGGGCATGGCCGGAGGGCAGCCCGAAGCTCGTCTCGGCGACCTGCGCCAGCTCCGGGCGCAGGAAGAACGGGCGCGGGGTGGTGAAGGTGAGCTTCAGCAGCCCGTTCACGCTCGCGCTCAGCAGCAGCATCGCCCCGAGCCGGATCCCGATGCGCCGGCTGAGCGCCCAGTAGGTGACGGGCAGGAGCAGGAGGTAGAACTCCTCGTCGCCGAGGAAGGTGACCACCTCCCACACCGGGGTCAGCCAGCCGGCCGTCTCCTGGAGCCGTTCGGCACGGTCGAGCTGCCCCTCGTAGCGCGCGGGGTCCGGTCCGCGGACGGCACCGCCGCGCTCGGCCGCCCGCTCCTCGAGCACGGTCACGAGCCGGTCGGGATGGTCGGTCATGATCGCGTGCACGCCAGCGTCGAGCAGGCGGTGCATCTGCTCGGGGTCGTTGACGGTCCAGACCTGCACGTCGACGCCGAGCCGCTCGGCTGCGCGGGTGAAACGCGGGGTGACCACCCGCCGGCCGTCGAAGGTCTCCGGGACCTGGAACACGGTCCCGGGCGGGGTCCACCACGGGTGCAGCCCGACCAACTGCCGGGCGTAGAAGGCGGTCGTCTCCGACTCCGGCATGTTGGTCGGCACGTCCGGCAGCCGGTCCCGGACGGGGGCGAGGTAGTCGGCGTCGAAGGAGGCGACGACGACCGATCCGTCGTCACGCCCGTGCTCGACGAGCAGGTCGAGCACGGGCTGGATGATCGCCGGTCCGCCATCGGTCTTGAGCTCGATGACGAGCGGGGTGTCGGGGAAGCGCTCGAGGACCTCGCGCAGGCTCGCGTGCCGCACCCCCTGCCCGGCGAAGGGCGGGTCGGCCTCGGGTGCATCCGGCGGGGTCCAGGTCGCGCCGGCGTCCAGCGCCTGCAGCTGTGCCAGGGTCAGCTCGGCGACCCGACCCGTTCCGTCGGTGGTCCGGTCCACGGTGCCATCGTGGATCGTCGCCACCTCGCCGTCAGCGGTGAGCTGCAGGTCCATCTCGAGGGTGTCGGCGCCGAGCTCGAGCGCGGTCTCGAAGGCCAGCATCGTGTTCGGCGGCGCGTGCCCCTGGGCCCCGCCGTGCGCGATGACCGAGACCTCCCGCTCGGATGCGGCGGCGAGCCCGTCGATCGGATCCACCTGCGACCAGGCCGCACCGACCAGCCCGAGCAGGATCACCGCCACGGCGATCAGCACCGCCCGTGTCCGCCGAGTGGTCCGGCCGCGGTCAGCACGTACGTCAGCGGCGGCGACGGTCCCGCCCGGCACCGAGGACTCCCCTGCCACGGTGACTCCTTCCCCGCGACGACCGACGGCGACGACCGACGGCGACCGGCGCCGACGACCGCGTCCCGGGGCACGCTACTCCCTGATCACACGTCCGGACCCGGGTGCCGCGCACGAAGCGGCCGTGCTTGTCCGGCCGAGGTGGGACGTGCGAGACTGGGAGGCACCGGTTCCCGCCTCGACCGGCGCTGACCGGCGGAGGCTCGCAAGACCACGGAGGTCCTCCATGCGCAGCCGCTCGCTACCTCGCATGCTCGCGGTCGGGGCCTCCGCCGCGCTGCTGGCCGCTTGTTCCGCCGAGGACGTCGCCGAACGCGCGCTCGAGAGCGTCGAGGGCGTGGGCGACGTCGAGCTGGACCCCGAGGACGGATCCATCTCGGTCGAGGGTGAGGACGGCGAAGGCTTCGAGGTGGACATCGACGAGGACGGTGAGTCGAGCACCATCACGACCCAGGAGGGGACCATCACCACGGCGGAGGACCAACCCGTCCCGGAGGAGCTCGCTGCGGTCTTCGACCCACCGGAGGGCTACCGGATCGTGACGGTCTCCGAGGTCGCCGACGACGGGGACCGGATCATCATCACCCAGGGCGAGATCGACGGGGACTGGCAGTCGTTGATGGACGACCTCGAGGCACGGACGCGGGCCGGCGACTGGGACGACGTCCAGGTCAGTGCGGTGGCGGTCGGCTCGATGGGAAGCATCGCCGCGACCCGCAACGACGGCACCGAGGGTCTGAACATCACCCTGCTGCAGGACGAGAACACCCCCGCCGCCATCCTCGGCATCACGTACGTCGCCGGGGAGCAGGGGTAGGAGGCACGAGCCCGCGGGGCGGTCGTCTAGCCTTCTCGCCGCCGCCAGCGCTGGTGGCGAGTCCCTGGCCATCCATGCAGACGATCGCGGCGCGCGGCGCAGCCTGCGAGCCCACGAGGAGCACAGGACGTGAGCGAGCAGACGACCACGGCACCCCAGGGTGCGCTGGACCGGTTCTTCAAGATGTCGGCGCGCGGCAGCGACCCGCGCACCGAGGGGGTCGCGGGCCTGACCACCTACCTGGCGATGGCCTACATCGTCTTCGTGAACCCGAACTTCCTCGCCGCGGCGGGCATGGACCCCGGCGCGGTGTTCGTCGCCACCTGCCTGGCCGCCGCGCTCGGGACCCTGGTGATGGGCCTGTGGGCGAACCTGCCCATCGCTCAGGCCCCCGGGATGGGCCTGAACGCCTTCTTCGCCTTCACCGTGGTCCTGGGCTTCGGGATCGAGTGGGAGACCGCGCTCGCGGCGACCTTCGTGTCGGGTGCGCTGTTCCTCGTACTGGCCCTGACCGGGGTCCGAGGCGCGATCATCAACGCGATCCCGTACCAGCTCAAGATGGCGATCGGCGCGGGCATCGGGCTGTTCATCGCCTTCATCGGGCTGAAGAACGCCGGCATCGTCGTTCCCGACCCCACCACCATCGCCTCCGAGGGCGCGGAGGGGACCGTCGTCGCGCTCGGTGACCTGACGGTGTCCGCCACGCTGCTCGCCATCTTCGGGCTCGTCGCGACCGCCCTGTTCCTCATGCGAGGGCTCAAGGGTGCGGTGTTCTTCGGGATCCTTGCCACCGCCGCGGTCGGGATCGTCACCGGCCTGCTCGAGCTGCCCTCGGCGATCGTCGCGGCGCCGCCGTCGCTCGCCCCGACCTTCGGGGCGGCCTTCGGCGCCTTCGGGGACCTGCTGGCCCCCGAGCTGCTGCTGGTCATCGCGACGATGCTGTTCGTGGACTTCTTCGACACCGCCGGCACGCTCATCGCGGTCACGAACCAGGCAGGGCTGCTCGAGGAGGACGGCTCGCTGCCCGGTGGCAACCGTTCCCTCGTCTCCGACGCGGTCGCCACGATGGGCGGCGCGGTGCTCGGGACCTCGACGACGACCTCCTACATCGAGTCGGCCGCCGGGGTCGGGGCCGGAGGCCGCACCGGCCTGAGCTCGGTCACCACCTCGGCGCTGTTCGTGCTGACGATCTTCTTCTCGCCCCTGCTGTCGGTCATCACCGCGCCCGTGACCGCCGCCGCGCTGGTCATCGTCGGGGTGATGATGGCCAGGGGGCTCAAGGACATCGAGTGGGACGAGCTCGAGATCGCGATCCCCGCGTTCGTGACGGTGATCGCGATGCCGCTGACCTACTCGATCGCCACCGGCATCGCGCTCGGGTTGCTGCTCTACCCGCTGCTGATGGTGTTCAAGGGCAAGGCGAGGGAGGTGCACCCGGTGATGTACACCCTCGCGGCGCTGTTCGCCCTGTTCTTCCTGTTCCTCGCGGAGTAGCCGGGCTCACGCCGCCGGGGCGGGCGTCGGCACCGCGTTCAGCGTCAGGGAGCCGTCGTCCGCCACCTCCACGCGCACCGTGTGGCCGGGTGCCACCTCGCCGGCCAGCAGGCCCCGCGCGAGCCGGTCCTCGAGCTCACGCCGGATCACCCGCTTGAGGGGGCGGGCGCCGTAGAGCGGGTCGAAGCCGAGCTCGGCGAGCCGGTCCAGCGCGGCATCGGACAGCTCGAGGTGGACATCCTGAGCGTCCAGGCGGGTGCGCAGCCGGGCCAGCTGGATGTCCACGATGTCGCGGAGCTGCTCCCGGGTGAGCCGGTCGAAGATGACGAGCTCGTCGATGCGGTTCAGGAACTCCGGCCGGAAGTGGCTGCGCACGTCCTCGAGCACGCGGTCGTGGAGCGCCTGAGGTGACAACCCGGCGTCGAGGATGTGGGTGGACCCGAGGTTGGAGGTCATGATGATGACGGTGTTGCGCAGGTCCACGGTGCGGCCGTGCCCGTCGGTCAGCCGGCCGTCGTCGAGCACCTGGAGCAGGACGTTGAACACGTCCGGGTGGGCCTTCTCCACCTCGTCGAGCAGCAGCACCTGGTAGGGACGGCGGCGCACCGCCTCGGTCAGCTGGCCGCCCTCGTCGTAGCCGACGTAGCCGGGGGGGGCGCCGATGAGCCGGGCGACGGTGTGCTTCTCCTGGTACTCGCCCATGTCGATGCGCAGCATGGCCCGCTCGTCATCGAACAGGAACTCCGCGAGCGCGCGGGCGAGCTCGGTCTTGCCGACCCCGGTGGGGCCGAGGAAGAGGAAGCTGCCCATCGGCCGGTCCGGGTCGGCGATCCCGGACCGGGAGCGACGCACGGCGTTGGCGACCGCGTCCACGGCCTGGTCCTGCCCGACCACCCGGGCGTGCAGCTGGTCCTCGAGGTGGACGAGCTTGGCCGACTCCGACTCGATCAGCTTCGTGACCGGGATGCCGGTCCAGCGGCCGACCACCTCGGCGATCTCCACCTCGGTGACCTTCTCGTCCAGCAGGGTGTCGCCGCTGGCGCGGGCCTCCTCGATGCGCTGCTGGGCGGCCGCGACGACCCGCTCGAGCTCGGGGATGCGCCCGTAGGACAGCTCCGAGGCGCGCTCGTAGTCGCCGTCGCGGGCCGCAGCAGCGGCCTTCTCGCGCAGGTGCTCGAGCTCCTCCTTGGCGGAGGCGAGCTCGGTGTGGGCGCGCTTCTCCGCCTGCCAGCGCTGCTCCATCGCGTCGAGGTCCGCGCGCAGGCGGCCGAGCTCCTCGTCGAGGTCGGCGAGGCGCTCCGCGGCCGAGGGGGTGTCGGCCTTGGCGAGCGAGACGCGCTCGATCTCCAGCTGGCGGATCCGACGGCTGACCTCGTCGAGCTCCGGCGGCATCGAGTCGTTGGCGATGCGGATCCGGGCCATGGCCTCGTCGAGCAGGTCGATGGCCTTGTCGGGCAGGAAGCGGTCGGTGAGGTAGCGGTCCGACAGGCTGGCGGCGGCGACCAAGGCGTCGTCGGTGATCTCCACGCCGTGGTGGACCTCGTACCGCTCGCGCAGGCCGCGCAGGATGCCGACGGTGTCGGGCACGCTCGGTTCGGCGACGTGGACCGGCTGGAAGCGGCGCTCGAGCGCGGCGTCCTTCTCGATGTTGCGGTACTCGGCCAGGGTCGTGGCCCCGATCATGCGCAGCTGGCCGCGCGCGAGCATGGGCTTGAGCATGTTCGCCGCGTCCATCGCACCCTCGGCGCCACCGGCGCCGACGACGGTGTGGAGCTCGTCGATGAAGGTGATGATGCGACCCTCGGAGGCCTCGATCTCCTTGAGGACGGCCTTCAGGCGCTCCTCGAACTCGCCGCGGTACTTGGCTCCGGCGACCATCGCGGACAGGTCGAGCTCGACCAGGGTCTTGTCCTCGAGCAGTGTGGGCACGTCGCCCTCGACGATGCGGTTGGCCAGGCCCTCCACGATCGCGGTCTTGCCGACCCCCGGCTCGCCGATCAGGACCGGGTTGTTCTTGGTCCGCCGCACCAGCACCTGGATGACCCGGCGGATCTCCTCGTCGCGCCCGATGACCGGGTCGAGCTTGCCGTCGCGGGCGAGCTGGGTCAGATCACGGGCGTACTTCTCGAGCGCCTCGTAGGTGGTCTCCGGGTCCTGCGACGTCACCCGTTGCGTGCCCCGGACCTGGCGTAGGCCGTCCAGGATCGCGTCCCGGTCCACGCCCTGCTCGACGAGGATCGCGGCGGTGCGGTCGGAGTTGGCGGCGAGCCCGAGCAGCAGGTGCTCGGTGGAGACGTACTCGTCACCGAGGGTTCCCGCCTCTTCCTCGGCGGTGCTGAGCGCGCGGGCCAGCGCCCGGGACAGGGTCGGCTGCCCGCTCGAGCCGTAGGCGGCCGAGGTGGCGTCCAGCAACTCGGTCGTGCGGTTGCGCAGCGTCGTCGGGGTCACCCCGAGCTTGGACAGCAGCGAGAGCACGACACCGTCGGCCTGCTCGAGCAGGGCCGCGAGCAGGTGCGCGGTGCCGACCTCGGGGTGCTTGCGGTCGGTCGCCATCCCGGCGGCGCGCTGGATGGCCTCCTGGGAGCGGTGGGTGAGACGCTGCATGTCCATGCTCGGCCTCCTGTCAGGTCGACTCGTCATCGGGCCCGGTCGGGGCCTCGGTCATCAGGTGCTGGTCGGCGCGTGGGTCGGGGGTGGCGTCGGGCCGGGTCGCGTCGCGCCGGGCTGGGCCGCCGACGCCCGCCACGCTGCCCGTCAGCGCTCGGCGGCCCGCATCTCCGGCGGCGGGACCGGCCGGGCACGCTGCATCCCACCGGAGCCCCGCTGGGCGGTGCGGCGCCCGCGCGGGTGGACCTCGACGCTGGAGGTGGGCGCCTTGACGATCTCGTACCGGTCGGTGCGAGCGGGCCGCTCCTCGATGCGCTCCGCCAGGACCCGCACCATCTCCTCCAGCTCCCCGATGCGCCGTCGGGCGCCCTCCAACTTCTCGCCGAGATCGAGGACGACCCGGACCCCGGCGAGGTTCAGTCCCTGGTCCTGGGTCAGGGTGCGGATGAAGCGGAGCCGATCGACGTCGCGGCGGGAGTAGCGCCGGGTACCGCCCTCGGTGCGAGCCGGGGTGAGCAGCCCCTCGCGCTCGTAGGCGCGAAGCGTCTGCGGGTGCAGGTCGGCGAGTTCCGCCGCGACCGAGATGACGTACACCGGTGCGTCGCTGTCATCGGGGAGGTCGAAGGGCCGAGGTTCCTGCTCGTCGGCCGTGTCCGCCCGCCCGCTACCACGGTGCGACCAGGACCAGGCGCGGCCCCCCTCGTGGGGCTCGAGGTAGCGCTGCTCGCTCGGCACCCGGGCCTCCTTCCTGGCTTGGGGGTGTGCGGAACACGGGTATCGCGGGAGCTGATCGGGTCGCGGGGCCGTGAGCGCCGGTCCGGGGTCGTTCCCTGTGTCGTTCCCTGCGCCTATCCGCAGGGAACGTGCGGGATCACGCCTGGGTCGGGCCGTCGGCGCGGGTCCGTGGTC
>JBKHDS010000094.1:0-7747 GCA_046541215.1 Nitriliruptoraceae bacterium | reverse complement strand
CCTGTCGGGTCGGATCGACCCACAGGAACGCTCCCGACAGCCCGAAGTGCCCGAACGCCGAGGGTGGCAGCCGGGTACCCATCCAGTGGTCGGTCTTGGTGCCCTTGATCTCGAAACCGAGCCCCCAGTCGTTGGGGGTCTGGCGACCGAAGCCGGGTACCACACCGTCGAGTCCCGGGAAGGCCACCGCGGTGGCGGCTTCCAGCGTCGCTGCGGGCAGCAGCGTCGGGGCGAGCAGCTCCCGGGCGAAGCACAGCAGGTCCTCGAGCGGCCCGTGCACGCCGTGGCCGGCCGGGCCGCCGAGGTGGGTGCGCGCCATCTGCAGCGGGGCGAACACCTCCGCGTCGAGGTAGCGCTCGAAGGCGAGCCCGGTGCGGGTCGCCACGAGGTCGCCGAGCACCTCGTAGGCCCAGTCGGCGTAGACCCGCCGACGCTCGAGGGTCGTGTGCGGGCCGTTCGGTTCCGGCCCGAGCCCGCCGGCGTGTGCCAGCAGGTGGCGCACCGTGGGTGGGGGATCCACGTGGGGGATCTCGACGGGTTCGTCGAGGGAGAGCTCCCCCTGCTCGGCGGCCAGCAGCACCCCGTAGGCGGTGACCGGCTTGCTGACCGAGGCGTACCAGAGCACCTCGTCGGTGGGTCCGAACGTCGCGAGCGTCCCGCTCGCGTCGGTCACCCCGACGGTGACGGTCGGCGGTTCCCAGTCCGCTACCTCGGCGAGCAGCGAGGCGAGCGGGTCCGTCGCGTCGGGCATGTCGCGCTCCTCCTCGTGCTCGCCGGGGTGCTGGATCCGGCTGCGGAGGCTACTGGTGTGCCGGAGGTGCTCGACCACCCGCGAGACCTCCTCAGATGGGTCTTCGGTCGGGCCGCTCGCGTGCCGATGTCTCGGGAAGGCGCCACCGAGGGACCGAACCTGGTATCCCCGAGCGCAGCACCGCCCGGTGCCGAGAGAGGGGAGGAGCGACGGTGGCCAGCGACGACGCACTCCTCGGCGAGGTCCTGGTCGCCCGGCAGCCCATCGTCGATGCCGACCTGCTGGTCGTGGGCTACGAACTGCTCTTCGACGACCATCTGGCCGGGCGAGGTGCCGCGGTGGCCGACGGGGACCTGCGGGCTGCTGCCACGGTGCTCATCGACGGCGTGGTCGCGTTGGGTCGGGAGATCACGACCGATGGCGACGATGCCTACGTCCAGGTCCCGCCTGCGCTGCTGGAGGCCGGCACGCTGCTCGACCTGCCGCAGGACGGCCTCGTGCTCGAGGTCCCACGCGACGCCGAACCCGGCCCGGCCCTGCGCACCGCGCTCGAGCAGCACCGTGCCGCGGGCTTCCGGCTGCTGCTGGACGCGGTTGCCCCCGGGGACGAGCGGTGGTCCCTGCTGCCCTACGTGGATCTCGTGAAGATCGACACCGCGGCGGTCGGGCAGGCCGAAGCGCTCAGCCTGGTCCGCGAGCTCACCCGCGACGACGTCCCGGTCGTGGCGGAACACGTCGAGGAGCCTGCCACCTTCGACCGGTTCGTCGGTGCCGGAGCCCGCTACTTCCAGGGCTTCTTCTTCACCCGTCCACGGGTGGTCCGGGCGCGGCGTCCACTCGGTCTGTCGGCCGCACACCTGCGCCTGCTGCGGGAGCTCGCTGCCGATGAGGTCGACCTGGCGAAGGTCGAGGAGCTGATCCGCAGCGACCTGACCATGACCGACCGCTTCCTGCGCACCGTCGACCTGGTGTCCGGCTGGCACGAGGTGGAGTCGGTCCGGCACGGGCTCGTGCTGATGGGGACCCGTCGACTGCACCGCTGGGTCTCCCTGCTCGTGCTCGCCTCGGTGGAGCAGGACCGGCCGGCGGAGCTGCTCACCACGGCCAGCGCGCGGGCCCGCTACTGCGAGGAGCTGCAGCGCACCCGTGGCCGCCCCGGCGGGCTCGAGCCCTTCTCCCTCGGGATGTTCTCCGTGCTCGGGATCGATGGGGTGGTGGACGAGATCGTCCTGCTCGACGTCCCGGTCACCGACGAGGTCAAGGCCGCCCTCATCGGGCACCCCGGTGAGCTCCGGGACGTCCTCGACATCGCCTTGAGTGCCGAACGCGCCGACTGGGAGCGGTTGGTCGTGCTCGGCCAGGGCCTCGGGCTCGACCCGCCGCAGCTTGCCCGCGCGCACCATGAGGCGCTGCGCTGGTCCGCCCGGGCTCGCCAGAGCCAGCGCACGGCCTGAGCGCCCGCCGGCTGCTCGCCCCGGTGGCTCGGGTCACCGCCCGACGGGGCGCACCACCGATCACCGCCACACCACGGCCTGCGTGCGGCTCAGCCCGGGTCCACCTGCCGCGCGATGCGCTTGGCGAAGGTGTAGAACCGACGCAGGTGCTCGAGGATCTCCGTGCCGCGCGTGAAGGCCGCGACGCGCGCCGGGGCGTCGGCGCCGAGCCGGTCGACCCGCTGCGCCGCCGCGTGCTGGAACCGGTCGCTGACCTCGGGCTTGGCCGCGAGCACCTGTGCGGCCAGCTCGGCGTCCCCGGTGCTGAAGGCCGTGATGGCCTCCGCGAGCAGGTCCCGCATCGTGCGGTGCGCATCGGTGAGCACCTCGCGGGTCTCGGGGCTGAAGGGCGCGTGCTCCTCGATCCGGTTGAGGCCCACCCGGACCAGGTCGTGCTGGACGATGTCGCCGACGAGCTCGAGGTAGGTCGTGACGTTGGTCAGCGCGAGCATCCGGTCACGCTCATGATCCGACAGCCCGTCCCCGTCGATCCGTCGCAGGTACTCGATGATCGCGTCGTGCAGGTCGTCGACCTCCTCGTCGGCCGCCGCAACCTCCGCGAGCTCGTTCGCCCGGCCGTCGATCAGCGGGAGCAGCACCGCATCGACCATGGCCAGGGTCTTGCGCGCCATGCGGTCCACCTCCCTGCTGGCGAGCTCGAGCGCGGCACCCGGGGTGGGGAGCAGATCGTCGTCGAGGTAGCGCGGGACGCGCCGCTGCTCGCTCGCTCGCACCGGCACCAGCCGTTCGGTGAGGCGAGCGAGCTGGGTGGTGAAGGGCAGGAAGATCACCAGCATCCCGGTCTTGGCGAGCGTGTAGGCGTTCGCGATCTGCCGTGGGGTCTCGACCGCCAGGGCGTCCGCGCCCTGGAGCTCCGTCGCGGCCGGCGAGACCGCGCGTGCGAGCTCGGCGAGCCAGGGGATCAGCAGCACCAGGATCGTGACGCCGATGGCGTTGACGAGCACGTGGACGAGCGCGACGCGCAGCGCCACCCGGGGGCGTCCGATCGTGGCGAGCAGCGCGGTCACCGGGGTCCCGAGCGAGGCACCCAGCGCGAGCGCGATCCCCGTCTCCAGGGGGATCAGCCCCTGGGAGGCCATCACGATCACGATGCCGATCGTCGCCGAGGAGGACTGCACGAGCGCGGTCAACCCGGCGCCGATCAGCACGCCTGGCAGGGGACCCCGGTCGGTGGCCATGAGCTGAAGGAACGGCTCGTAGCCGCGCAGCGGCGCCATCCCGGACTCCATCACCCCCATGCCGAGGAAGAGCAGGCCGAGCCCGACCAGCGCGGTCGCGGTCATGCGCAGCGTGCCGCGCCGCAGGAGGTAGCGGCCGAAGACCCCGGCGGCGACCATCCACAGGGCCGAACCCACCACGTCGAACGCCACGATCTGGG
The DNA here is from genome assembly GCA_046541215.1 of Nitriliruptoraceae bacterium. Classification (GTDB taxonomy): domain Bacteria; phylum Actinomycetota; class Nitriliruptoria; order Nitriliruptorales; family Nitriliruptoraceae; genus T1Sed10-7. Next base: position 4,104 of record JBKHDS010000094.1, on the reverse strand, counting down.
CGGTGATGGTGGTTCCGACGTTCGCGCCGAGGATCACCCCGACCGAGGCGGTGAGCGAGAGCAGGCCGGCGGAGACGAACCCGATGACGAGGACGACGGTCACGCTGGACGACTGGATCATGGCGGTGACGAGCACACCCGTCGCGACGCCGGAGAAGCGGTTCGAGGACAGCCGGGCGAGGATGCCGGACAACGAGGTACCCGCGAGCCCCTTCAGCCCGCGGGTGACCCCATCCATCCCATACAGGAACAGCGCGAGGCCGCCGACGAGCCCCATCAGCATGGTCCCGATCGGCAGGTCAGCTCCGGCGCCCGGGACCTCGAGCACCTCGGCGGCGAGCGGTGCGGCTGTGAGCAGGGGTCCCATCATCCCTCCACGCGGTCACGCCATCGCGGCCATCGTTCGGCGGGTGGCACCGGCGCGTGATCCGGCGATCCACGCTAGCGCCGGCGCTCGACCGCGCTCCGGCAGCCGGTAGGTCCCCACGCCGAAGGCGACGGGCGAGGCGGCGGGTGGGACTGCCCCATCGGCCCTGGCCGGTCCGGGAGGTCGCTCGGTAGCGTCGAGAAACCATCCTGGGGGACCCGGCGCGCCGCGGTGCGGCCGTGCGGATCCTCGCCTGAGGAGGCACCCCGATGTCCGAGCGCGAGCTCCCAGACCCTGCCCGCACGACCGAGGCGGAGGCCGACACCCCCGCTTGGCACGCGCTGCCGGTCGACCGGGTCGTCGAGGTGCTCGGGACCGACACCTCCGCCGGGCTCACGGTCGAGGAGGCCGCGTCGCGGCGTGAGGAGTGCGGCCCGAACGAGCTCGGACGGGATGAGCCGAGGGGTGACCTCGAGATCCTGCTGCGCCAGTTCACCAGTCCCCTGATCGCGATCCTGCTCGTGGCCTTCGTCGTCACGGTCGCGATCGCGGAGTACACCGACGCCGGGGTCATCGCCGCGGTGCTCGTGATCAACGCTGTTATCGGCTTCGTCCAGGAACGCAAGGCCGACCGGTCCGTCCACGCCCTGATGCAGATGGCGACACCGCACTCGGAGGTCGTCCGCGGCGGCACCGAGCGCGAGGTCGACTCCGCTGAGCTGGTCCCAGGCGACCTCGTCCTGCTGACCTCGGGTAGCCGGGTGCCAGCGGACCTGCGGCTGGTGCGAGCGATCTCGCTGCAGGTGGATGAGTCGCTGCTGACCGGCGAGAGCCGTCCGGCGGAGAAGACCACCGACCCGGTCGCTGAGGACACGCTGGCGGCGGACCAGCGCAACATGGCGTTCATGGGCAGCGCCGTGACCAGCGGCCGAGCTCGTGGCGTGGTCGTCGCGACCGGGCACCGCACCCAACTCGGATCGATCGCCGAGTCCATCCGGACCGAGGAGAAGCCCGAGACGCCGCTCCAGCAGCGCATGGACCGGTTCGCGAACATCGTCGCGGTCGGGGTGCTGGCCTCCACCATCGTCGCCTTCGGCCTGGGCTCCCTGCTCACCGAGCGGCCGCTCCAGGAGCTGTTCCTGACCGCCGTCGCGCTCGCGGTGGCGGTGGTCCCGGAGGGACTCCCGGTCGCCTTCACCGTCGCGATGGCCCTGGGTGTGCGCCGCATGGCCCAGCGCAACGCCATCATCCGGTCCCTGCCTGCGGTGGAGACCCTCGGCAGCACGAACACCATCGGCTCGGACAAGACCGGCACCCTGACCGCCAACCGCATGACCCTGGTGCGTGGCTGGACGGCGGATGGCTGGGTCCGGTTCGAGGACGGTGACGGTGCCGAGGCGGAGGTGGCGTCGTCCGCCGCCGACCACCTCGACGCCCATCCTGACGGGGCGCTCGCCACCAGCGTCCGGACCGCGGTGGTCACCAGCGAAGCCGAGCTCGTCGTCGAGGACGGCGAGGTGGTGGACCATCGTGGGGACCCCACCGAGGTCGCGCTGCTGGCCGCGGCGCAGGCGGTGGGGCAGGAGCCCTGGGACCTGCGCACCCAGCACGACGTCCTCGCCCACGTCCCCTTCGAGTCCGACCTGCGCTACTCCTACGTCGTGGTCGACGAGGACGGCCCCGTACTGCGGCTCAAGGGGGCCCCGGAGCGGGTGCTCGAGCTGTGCAGCCACCTACGCCGAGGAACCGAGGAGCAGGCCCTCGATACCGAGGAGGTCCACGCGGTCGCCGAGCACATGGCCTCCGACGGGCTGCGCGTCCTGGCGCTCGCGGAGCGCAGGCTGGATGTCCCTCCCGCGGAGGTCGACGGGCAGCACCCACCGGAGCCGGCCGAGCTCGTCCTCACCGGGCTGGTCGGGATGCACGACCCGCCGCGTCCCGGCGTGCGGGAGGCCATCGCCCGGACGCGGCAGGCCGGGATCCGGGTCATCATGATCACCGGGGACCACGCGGCCACCGCGAGCGCCATCGCCCAGCAGCTCGGACTCAGCGAGGAGCCCTCGACCCGCACCGGGGCGGACGTGGAACGGATGTCCGACGAGGAGCTCCGCTCCGCCGTGCTGGAGATCGACGTCTTCGCCCGGGTCGCGCCCGACCACAAGCTGCGGGTCGTGCGTGCCCTGCGCTCCCACGACCAGGTCGTGGCGGTCACCGGTGACGGGGTGAACGACGGACCGGCGCTGAAGGCCGCCGACATCGGGGTCGCGATGGGTCGGGACGGCACCGACGTCGCCCGTGAAGCGAGCGACATGGTGCTGACCGACGACGACTTCGTGTCGATCGCGAGCGCCGTGGAGGAGGGCCGGGTCGTCTTCGACAACGTCCGCAAGGTCACCTTCTTCCTGCTCTCCACCGGCGCGGCCGCGATCGTCGCGATCCTGACCTCCATCGCCGCCGGCCTCCCGCTGCCCTACGTCCCTGCCGCCCTGCTGTGGCTCAACGTCGTCACCAACGGCCTGCAGGACGTGGCGCTCGCCTTCGAGCGGGGCGAGCCAGACGTGCTCGCCAGGCCGCCGCGACCACGGGAGGACCCTCTGGTCAACGCCGTGCTGTGGGAACGCACCGCCCTGACGGGGGTGACGATGGCGCTGGGCAGCCTGTGGGTGTTCACCTGGGCGATCGACGCGGGGTTGTCGCAGGCGCAGCAGCGCGGAGCGGCGCTGACGGCGCTGGTGGTCGCGATGGCCGCGCACGTGTACAACGCCCGTTCCGAGCGGCGCTCGATCGTGGTCACCAACGTCCGCGGGAACCCTTTCCTGCTCGTCTCCACCGTCGTCGCGCTCTCGATCCACGTGCTCGCGACCTACTGGGAGCCGACCCAGACGGTGCTGCAGATCGCGCCGGTGACCGGCGGTGGCTGGGGACGGATCCTGGCTGCGGCGCTCGCGGTCGTGCTGGTCAGCGAGGCGCACAAGGCGGTCCGCTCGCGCCACCGGTAACGGCGGGGCGTCAGCTGTGCCGGTCGGGTCTCACGGTCGTGCGCCGCCCCTTGATCGTGGATGCCCGCAGCGACCGGATGACCTCGTCCGCGGCCGTGCGGGGTACCTCCACCAGCGAGAAGTTCGGGGTGATCTCGATGTTGCCGACGTCGCTGCCCCGCAGCCCGGACTCGTTCGCGATCGCCCCGACCAGGTCCTTGGGGCGGATGCCCTGCCGCTGCCCCGCGCCGATGTAGATCCGGACCGTGTCGCTGGTCGCACGCCCGCGTCCGCCGCCGGGCCGACCCCCGGTCTCGGCCCGCCCGCCCCGCGTGGGCGCGTGGCCACCGTGACGGCCCTTCGTGCGCGGCCGGTCGTCATGGAGCTCGATGCGGGGTAGTTCCTGATCGTCGTCGGCACCGGCGAGCCGCTCGTGCACGAGCGAGATCGCTGCGAGCGCCACCTCGACCGGATCGGCGGTGTCCGCCAGCGATGACAGCACCCCGTGGAAGCGGTCGAGATCGGTGTCGGACAGCAGCCGGGCCTCGATCGCCTCGCGGGTGAGCTCGAGCCGACGGGCCCGCAGATCGGCCACGGTCGGCAGCTGGTCGAAGGTCAGCGGGCTGCCGGTGTGCTGCTCGATCGCGCGTACCAGGCGGCGCTGCCTCGGCTCGACGAGGGTGATGGCGACCCCCGTCCGACCCGCCCGCCCGACCCGGCCGATGCGGTGGGTGTAGGTCTCCGGCGCGGCGGGGACGT
>JBKHDS010000093.1:0-7748 GCA_046541215.1 Nitriliruptoraceae bacterium | reverse complement strand
TGCGTCCCGAGAGGTTCGACCCATGGCGTCGTTCTCCCCCGCGGTTCCCGTCGCGCAGGCCCCACCCGAGGCGCGGACCCAGTACATGACCCGGGTGTACGCCCGGCTGCTGGTCGGCCTGGCCGGCTTCGTGCTCGGCTCGATGGCGCTGTTCGCCACCGGCCTGGCCTACTCGATCGCCTCCTTCGTGCTCGGCGTGAACTGGCTGCTGATCCTCGGCGGGTTCATGCTCGTGTCGTGGATGTCATCGTCGCTGCTGGCGCGCGCCGAGACCACCGCCGCCCAGTACGGCGCCTACGCCGCCATCGTGGCGGCGAACGTGGTGCTGTTCGCGACCCCGCTCGTCATCGCCCAGGAGTTCGCCCCCGAGGGCACGATCACCCTGGCGGCCCAGTTGTCGGTGGTCGCGTTCATCGCGCTGTCGGTCATCGCGATCCGCACCGCGAAGGACTTCAGCTTCCTGCGCGGCATCCTGCTGTTCGGGGGCGTGCTCGCCCTGCTCGCCATCGTGGCCTCGACGCTGTTCGGCGTGGGGCTCGGCATCTGGTTCGCCGTGGCGATGATCGGGTACGCGGGTGCGGCGATCCTCTACGACACCCAGAAGGTGTACCGGACCTACCCGCTGGGGACCGAGACGGCCGCGGCGGTGCGGCTGTTCTCCTCGCTGACCCTGCTGTTCTGGTACGTGCTGCAGGCGCTGTCGATGGAGCGGTGACCGGCCGCTGAGCCACCGACGTCGCGGGCCCGCACCACCTCGGTGCGGGCCCCGTCACGTAGCGGACCGGTCAGCCGCTGAAGTCCCGGAACAGCCGGATTCGGTCCTCCAGGCGCTCGCGCTGCTCGGGGTTGCGGACCCCCAGGCCCTCCTCACGGGCGCCGACCAGCACCCCGATCTTGCCGGTGTGCTCGTTGCGGTGCATCTTCAGAGCGGCCTGCCCGATCCGCTCCAGCGGGAAGGTCTCGGTCAGGATCGGCTGGATCATGCCGAGGTCGACCAGGCGGGTGGCCTCCCAGGCCTCGGCGTAGTTCGCGAAGTGGGACCCGATGATGCGCTTGACCCGCATCCACAGCACCCGGTTGTCGTAGAGGTGCTGGTAGCCGGTGGTCGAGGCGCAGGTGACGATCGTGCCCCCGCGCCTGCACACGTACACCGAGGCGGGGAAGGTCGTGCGGCCCGGGTGCTCGAACACGATGTCCGGGTCCTGGCCGACCAGGTCACGGATCCGGCTCCCGAACCGCCTCAGCTCCTTCTCGTCGATCGTGCCCTCGTCATCGATGAAGCGGTAGCCCTCGGCCTTGCGGTCGATGATGTGCTCGACGCCGATGGCCCGCAGCTGCTCCGCCTTGGCCGCCGAGGACACGACCGCGACCGGCACGCCGCCGCCGTTGAGGACCAGCTGGCAGGCGAAGCCCCCCAGGCCTCCCGTCGCGCCCCACACCAGGACCACGTCGCCCTGCTTCATCCGAGCGCCGTTGGGGCTGACCAGCATCCGGTAGGCGGTCGCGAGCACGAGCCCGAGCGAGGCGGCCTCCTCCCAGTCGAGCTGATCGGGCATCGGCAGGAGCTGGTTCGCCTTCACCATCGAGACGTCGGCGAGCGCCCCGAAGTTGGTCTCGAACCCCCAGATGCGCTGGTCGGGGTCCAGCATGGAGTCCATGTGACCGGCCGGGTGCTCGAGGTCGACGTAGTTGCAGTGCACGGTGACCCGGTCGCCGGGCTTCCAATGGGTCACCCCGGGCCCGGTCCGCAGCACCACGCCGGCCGCGTCGGAACCGAGGATGTGGTAGTCGAGGTCGTGGCGGGCACCGAACTCAGAGCTGCGCCCGAAGCGCTCCAGGAACCGGAAGGTCGACACCGGCGCGAACCGCGAGGACCACACGGTGTTGTAGTTCAGCGCCGAGGCCATCGGCGCGATCAGCGCCTCACCGGGTCCCAGCGGGGGGATCGGGACCTCGTCGAGGTGGAGGGTGCGGGACGGATCCTGCTCCTCCTCCGGGACGTGGTCGAAGACGTGCTCCTCGTCCTTGCGGATCACGCACGCGCGCATCGTCTCCGGCAACGGCAGGGAGGCGAGCTCCTCGGCCGGGGCGTCGGCGTGGATCGCGTCGTGGATGGCTTCCATCGCTGCGTCGTGTGCCACGGTGGGTCCTCCCCCTCACCGCCGGTCAGCGCCGGCACCGTCGGGTGCTCCCTGGCCGCAGGCGCGACCCCCGACCCGCTGCTGACGGTAGTGAGCACCCCCGGGCGCACACGAACCGGGCCGCGCACCCGCGCGCCAGGCCTCAGCGGTCGGCGTCACCGTCCGGCGGCGGGTCCGTCGCCGGACCGGTCGGCTGCGCGCCCGATCCGGGTCGGACCTCGCGCTGGATCTCCACCACCTCGACGTCGAGCACGACCTCCTCACCGTCCGCGCCGCGCACACGCGTCGGGCGCCGACCGGCGGTCGGACCGGAACCAGGCCCAAAGGCACCGGACCGACCGGCACCCGCCGAGGTCCCCGGGACGCGAGGCGCGTCGGCGCGCGTCCCGGTCGTACCCGCGCCGGGCGCCCCGGTCGCGGTGGCCGTCACGCGGCGCCGCAGGCGGGCGCTGACCACGCGCCGAGTGGGCGAGAGCAGGAACAGGAACCCGAGCAGGTCGGTCAGGAAGCCGGGCGTGAGCAGGAGCGTGCCGCCGACGATGATCAGGGCACCCTGGGCGACCTCGTCACCTGGCCAGCGTCCCACCTCGAGCGCGGTCCGGAACTCGCGCCAGGCGCGCCGACCCTCGACCCGCAGCAGGTAGGCCCCGAGCAGGCTGTCGAGCACCAGCAGCGCTGCCGTCCACCAGCCGCCGATCGCGGCGCCGACCTGGAGGACGAGGAGCAGCTCCAGCAGCGGCACGATGAGGAACAGCAGCACGAGGAGGGCAGGCATGAGCGAAGTGTACGAGCCGTGCAGCCCCGAGGAGGCGGTGGCCCACCTCCGTCGGGCCAGGCAGGACCCCGGCCTCGTGCGGCTCGAGGGGGCGCACGCCCTCAAGCACGCGCTGCGCTTCGGCACCGAGGTGGCCGTCGTGGTCACCCCCGACCGCCCGGCCCTGCTCGCGCTGGTGGCCTCGCTGGCTCCGGACGTGCTCGGCCCCATCGACGCGCTGGCGGTCGAGGTCCCCCCGGCGAGCTGGGCCGAGCTGGCGCCGCGAGGGCTGCCATCCCCGGCGCTGGCGGTGGCCCCACGACCCGCGGTCTCCCCCGAGGAGGTGCTCGCCGCGGCGGGTCGCGTCGTGGCGCTGGACCGACCGCGCCACCTCGGCAACCTCGGCGCCACGGTGCGGGTCGCCGCGGCCGCGCACGCCGGTGGCGTGCTGGTGCTCGACGGGCCCGACCTGTGGCACCCCGCGGTCGTGCGCGCCGCAGCGGGTCTGACCTTCGCGCTACCGTGCGCGAACGCGCCGGTCCTGCCGCCGACGGACCGGCCGGTGGTCGCCCTCGATCCCGCCGGCACGCCACTCGGCCGGGCACGCCTCGCCGATGACGCGGTCCTGCTGGTCGGGACCGAGCGGGGCGGGCTGGACGCGACGCTCCTCGCGCGCGCCGACCAGCGGCTCGCCATCCCGATGCGCGCGGGCGTGTCGAGCCTGAACCTGGCCACCGCGGTGGCGGTGGCGCTCTACCACGATCTCGACGGGGTGCCGTCACCGTCCGAGCGCCGCTCGCGACGGTGACCCCCGGCTAGCCCGGCTGCTCGTGGCCGTCCCCGGCCTCGGGGGCCGCGACGAGCAGCGGCTCGACCCGACGGTTCACCGCGTCCAGGGTCGCACGGACCACCGCATCCTGAGGATCGCCGCGCACCGCCGCCGCACCGAGCAGCTCCTCGTCTCCCCGCCCCGCCTGGAGCCGGATGCGCACCAGCATCCGCACCGGGTCCTCGGGCGGCTCGGGGAGGACCTCCAGCACCTGAAGGCCGATCGGCCGGACGGTCAGCTGCCGCAGCGCCACCGTGGTCGCCTCGGCGATCGCGTCGAGGACCTCGGCGGCATCGGGCCGCGTCCGTCCGGTGCCGATCACCTCCCGCTCCTCCCGGGCCAACGCGATCGCCACCTGCACGTGGTCCGCGCCGCGCGTGATCGAGATGCGTGCGATGCTGGCGCGCCGGGCGACGAGCGGGGAGGTCGACGGCACCGCGCGGTGCGGTTCGTGACCGTCGCCGGTGCCCTCGCTCGACACGACCTGGATCGCGGCCGGGTCGACCTCGAGGCCGAACCGCTCCGCGAGGGTCGAGGCGACCGCGATCGCCACCGGTTCTGGTGGCTGACCGGGGTTCAACCGCAGCCGCAGGCGCGCAGGGCCCTCAGGCGGGCTGCGTCGCACCCGTGCCTGGGCCACCCCCGGGACCGATGCCAGCGCCCGCTCGATCTCGTGATCGAGACCCGGCCGGCCACCGGGGTGCGGGGCGGCCGCCGGCCGCGCACCGTCAGGATCGCCGTCCACCTCGCTCCCCCTCCCGGTCGGGTGGCCGTCACGGCGCAGGCCGCGCGGCCGGTGTGTACGTCAGACGGGCACGGCGAAGGGCCTCAGGGTCGGCGCCTCGTCGGCGAGCGCTTCCGCCACGATGCGCACCGTCGGAGTGCCGTGCGACAGGACCCGCTGGTGGAAGGTACGGGCCCGGAACGCTGGGCCCTCGCGCAGCTCCACCTCGCTGCGCAGGTCGGTGAGCTCCTCCCCGCCGACGAAGTAGGTGCTGAGCTGGCCCGGCAGCACCTGCGCGCGACGCACCGTCGCCGCGGCCTCCTCGGGCGTGTGGAACGCGGCGCGGATGAGCAGGTCGTAGGCCGCGGTGTCCGGCAGCGACGCCGCGTGCAACCCCACATCCACCAGGGCGCCGGTCGCGATGCGCAGCTCGTGCACGAGGTGCACGAGCCGGTGGTCCGGTGCCGGCACCCGTGAGGTCTCGCCCAACCCGAACCCGGCACGGGTGACCTCGCGCTCGATGTAGACCGCCCACCCCTCGGCGAAGACCGGTCGGGCCAGCAGCCGCCTGGCCAGACGGGGGTGCTGGGCCGCGTGCTCGAGCTGGACGACGTGGCCGGGGTAGCCCTCGTGGATCGCGAGGGAGCGCAGCGCAGCCGGCGTGTAGGCCTGCAGCAGCGCGCCGGCGCGCTCCCGCTCCCACCCGGCGGGGATCGGGGCGAGGTGGTAGGTGCACCCGGTCGCCGGACGTAGCGGCGGTGGCGGGGTGACGTAGGCGACCGCGACGCCGCTCAGGTGCGGCGGGACCTCCCGGACGCGCAGGCGTTCGGAGGGCGGTAGATCGATGAGCGCGGAGGTCCGGGAGAAGGCCCGGGCCTCGTCGATCGCCAGGCGCGCCTCGTCGAGCAGCTGCCGGGGTTGCAGCGCCGTCCGGGCCAGCGCCGCCAGGGCGCGGCGGATGCGTTCGTCCTTGTCACGCGGCGCGCGCTCCCGGGGGTACCAGTGGGACCAGTGAGCACCGGTCAGCTCCGCGAGGCGGGCCCGGGTCCGGACCAGATGGACCCGGGCGCGATCCTCGATCTGCGACGGCCACATGGTCGTTCCGAGGGCGGTCCGCAGCACCAGCGCGTGGTCCTCGGGGCCGAGGCGCCAGGCCCCGGGCGGGTCGGCGGTCAGCTCGTCCAGGAGCGCGGCGAAGGCCTCGAGCCCCTCCGCGGCCACCTCCCCGGCGTCGCGCGCGGGTGAGACGTCCACCCCGAGCTCCTCGGCCCGACCCGGCAGCACCTCGCGGACCAGGCGCACCAGGCCCGACACGCGCTCCAACGCCATGCGCAGGTGCGGCTCGGGTGCCGAGGCCAGCAGACCGCTCGCCTGCTCGAGCAGCACGGGGACCCGGCGGGCCCGCTGGGCGGCCGCTTCGAGCCGGCGGCACCGGTCCCCGGGGGTGCCGTCGTCCCACGACAGCAGCCCGTGGATGCCCGCACCGACGGTGTCGAGCGCCGTGAGCGGGTCGAGGGCGAGGCGTGGGCGTACCTCCCGGAGGAAGCGTCGATGGTCCAGCTCGGCGGCGAGCAGGAGCAGGTCGCCGCGGGCCTCGCGCCCCTCGGTACCGCTCGTCCCCTCCAGCGCGGCGAGCTCCACGGCGACCGCCCGCGCCAGCCGCTGGAGGTCTCGGGAGCGGTCCTCGAGGGCCGGCTGGGCCAGGTCGGGGAGGCGGCCGTCGACGCCGGCGAGCCCGAGCCGGCTGCCCTCGACCGGCTCGTGCTCACGGATGTGCCGCAGGAAGCGCAGGACGAGCTCATCCGCACGCCGCTGCAGCTGCTCCACGATCGACCTCCGGGACCGACGACGACGCTAGTTGCTCCGCGCCGCGCCCGTGGGTCCCATCCGGACGGGGCCGCGTGGGCTACCCTGCAGGCGCCGGTCCCGTCTCGCCGACCGCTCCTGGACCACGGGGGCCGTTGCGGCCCTGCGACCGACGAACCCGCGCGCCGCCGGGAGGCCCCGCCGGTCGCGCCCCACGTCGCGACGATGCGACGCCGACCACCGCGATCGCCAGGCGTGTGCACCACCTCACCTCGCCGGGGGTCGCCCGGACGAGAGATGCACGTGACCAAGACCTTCCGTGACCTCGGGGTCCACGAGACGCTCAGCGAGGCGCTCGAGGCCCAGGGCATCACCCACCCCTTCCCCATCCAGGAGCTCACCCTCCCCCTCGCGCTCGAAGGCCACGACCTCATCGGCCAGGCGCGCACCGGGACCGGGAAGACCCTGGCCTTCGGCCTGCCGCTGCTGCAGCGTCTGGACCCGGCCCGTGCCGTGACGCAGGCCCTGGTCATCGTGCCGACGCGTGAGCTGTGCCTGCAGGTCCACGAGGATCTCCGGATCGGTGCCGCGCTCGGGCTGACCTCGATCAGCGTCTACGGCGGGGTCGGCTACGACGAGCAGATCGAGGCGCTGACCACCGGCGTCCACGTCGTCGTCGGTACCCCGGGCCGCCTGCTCGACCACCTCAACCGCGGCAACCTCGACCTCAGCAACGTCACCCAGCTGGTGCTGGACGAGGCCGACGAGATGCTGGACATGGGGTTCCTGCCCGACGTCGAGCGGCTCGTGGAGGCCTGCAAGGGCGAGGACCGGCACACGATGCTGTTCTCGGCGACCATGCCGACCCCGATCGTGAAGCTGGCGCGGCGCTACATGGACCACCCGACCTTCACCCGGGCGGACTACCAGGAGGAGCGCGAGACCGCGCCGAACGTCGAGCAGCACTTCTTCCAGGTCCACCGGATGGACAAGCCCCGGTTGCTGGCCCGGATCCTGCAGGACGAGGGCCGCGGCGGCGTGTACGTCTTCGTGCGCACCAAGCACATGGCGGACCGGCTCGTGACCGAGCTCGAGGAGCTCGACACCCCCGCTATCGCGATCCACGGCGATCTGCGCCAGGCCACGCGTGAGCGGAACCTCGACCGGTTCCGCGACGGGCGCGCCACGGTCCTGGTGGCCACCGAGGTGGCGGCCCGGGGGCTGGACGTCCACGGGGTCACGCACGTCGTGAACTACGACTGCCCCGACGACGAGAAGATGTACCTGCACCGCATCGGCCGCACGGCGCGAGCTGGCGGGTCCGGCAAGGCCATCACCTTCGCGGAGTTCAACGAGGTCGACCGGCTCAACGTGATCCGCAAGAAGGTCGGCGCCACCGACAGCGAGGTCGTCCAGGTCTTCTCCACCTCGCCGCTGCTCGCCGAGCGGTTCACGCTGCCCGAGGAGCGCCCCTGGGACCGCCAGGTCGAGGCG
>JBKHDS010000092.1:0-7759 GCA_046541215.1 Nitriliruptoraceae bacterium | reverse complement strand
GCCGCTTCGCGCTCGGGTCGGGCTCGCGCCCGAGGGTCCGGTGGTCCCCCTGCAGGCCGAGTCCGGCGACGACCTCAGCCGCCGGGACCGGGTACGGCGCCGCGCGGCGCGCCGAACGCAGCCAGATGGCCTCGAGGCGACCGATCTGCGGCACCTCGTCGACGAGCGCGCGGGTCGAGCGGTCCACGGTGGCCTCCGGACGGGCGGACCGTTCGAGCCTAGCGACGGCGGTGCGGGCCCACGGCCGCCTCGGGCAGGTGGTCCTCGGCTTCCGGCGCGAGCAGCCGGAGGCCGTCGACCGCCAGGTGCACCACCACCTCTCTGCCGACCGGTACGGACCGGCCGCGCCGCACCGGCACCGGCAGGTGCGGACCATGTGGGGGGACGACGGTCACGCGCAGGTGGTCGCCCCGGAACCGCTGCGCCTCGACGACCCCGTGGATCGGCAGCACCGACGGGTCCGCGTGGGCGTCGCGATCGCTGGCCGAGCCGTCGGCGAGCCGGAGCGCGTCGGCGAGCACGACCGCCTCCACGCTGCCCGTGCCGGCTCCGGCGTCACCCACCAGCGCGCGGTCCACGGTCCCCCAGGGCGTCGTGACCTGGGTGTCGGTCGCTGTGACGTCCAGCACCGGCTCCAGACCGAGGAAACGGGCGACGAAGACGGTCCTGGGACCACGCCACAGCTCGATCGGGCTGCCGAGCTGCTGCAGCCGGCCGGCACGCAGCACCGCGACGCGGTCGGCCAGCGACAGGGCCTCGTCCTGGTCGTGGGTGACGTACACCACCGTCGTCCCGAGCTCGGCCAGCACCCGCGGCAGCTCGTCGAGCAGGCGGGCTTGCAGCGCCCGGTCGAGCGAGCCCAGGGGCTCGTCGAGCATCAGCAGGCGGGGGCGGGGCGCGATGGCCCGGGCGAGCGCGACCCGTTGCCGCTCACCCCCCGAGAGCTGGTCCACAGGCCGGTCCCCGGTGCCCTCGAGCCCGACCAGCGCCAGCGCTTCGGCGACCCGTTCCTCGATGACGCCGGCCGCCAGGCCCCGCACCCGCGGGCCGAAGGCGACGTTCTCCGCCACGGTCCGGTGCGGGAACAGCGCCTGCTCCTGGAACATCAGCCCCACCTCGCGCTGGTCGGGCCGGAGCCCCGCGAGGTCGTGATCGTCGAGCAGGATGCGACCAGCCCGCAGCGGCTCCAGGCCCGCGATGGCGCGGAGCAAGGTCGACTTGCCGCACCCGCTCGGGCCGAGCAGGACCAGCACCTCGCCGTCGCGGGCGGTCAGGTGCAGCTCGTGCACGACCGTCGTGCGGCCGTACCCCAGCGTGACCCCTTCGAGCGCGAGCATCAGAACCGTCCGATCGAACCGACCCGCAGCCGGTCGATGGCGAGCAGCGCGGCCGCGGTGATCGCCGCGAGCAGCGTCGACATGGCCATGGCCTGCCCGAAGTTCGCGAGCCCGGGGCGGCCGAGCAGCCGGAAGATCGCCACCGGCATGGTCGGGCTGGTCGCGCGGGCGACGAAGACCGTGGCCCCGAACTCGCCCACGGCGATCGCGAAGGAGAACCCGGCGGCGACCAGCAGCGCCCGGCCCACGATCGGGAGGTCCACCTCCCTCCAGATACGTCCCGGACCCGCTCCGAGCACGGCGGCCGCCTCCCGGAGACGCTCATCGATCGAGCGCAGCACCGGCAGCAGGGTGCGGACCACGAAGGGGGTGGCGATCAGGGCCTGGGCGAGCGGCACCAGCAGGACCGAGCCGCGCAGGTCGATCGGCCGGTCCAGAGCGATCAGGAACCCGAAGCCGACGGTCACCGCCGAGGTCCCGAGCGGCACCATCAGGGCGCGGTCCACGGCTCGGGGCAGCGGACCGGTGCCGCGGGTCGCGGCGGTGGCGGCGAGTGCGCCGACCACGAGGGCGACGACCGTGGCGCTCGCGCCGAACGCGAGCGAGTTGCGCACCGCCTCGAGGGCCGGCACCGCGAGCACCGTGGTCGGCTCGGTGGCCAGCAGCCGGCGCCAGTTGCCCAGCCCGTACCCGTCGGCGGTGACCAGGGAGCGCTCCACCAGCACGGCCAGGGGGCTGAGCACGAGGACGGCGATGACGACGAGGTTGGCGCCGAGGAACGCGCGCTCCCCCCGGGTGCGGACGGGACGTCGTGCGCTGCTCGCGGTCACCAACCGTTGCTGGGTCCTGTGCCGGGTCAGGCGCCCGTAGACGGTCAGGGCGCTCACGACCGCGACGAGCTGCACCAGCGCCAGCGCCGAGGCGAGGGGGAGATCGAGCAGCTGGGTGGTGGCCCGGTGGATCTCGACCTCGATCGTGGCGCGACCCGGTCCACCGAGGATCAGGACCACCCCGAAGGAGGTGAAGGTGAACAGGAACACGATGGCGGCGGCCGAGGCGATAGCGGGACGCAGCAGCGGCCAGCTCACCTCGCGGAAGGTCCGCCACCGTGAGGCGCCGAGCACGCGTGCGGCGTCCTCGAGCCGCGGATCCAGCAGCGACCACAACCCACCGACGGTGCGGACCACCACGGCGTAGTTGAAGAAGACGTGGGCGAGCAGGATGGCGGTCACGCTGCGCCGGAGGTCCAGGGTCGGTGCCGCATCGCCGAGCAGCGCGACCAGAGCGGCGTTGACCGGCGAGCGCGGGCCGAGCAGCGCGAGGAAGGCCGAGCCGACCACGACGGTCGGCAGCACGAAGGGCACGGTCACCGCCGCCTGCAGCCAGCGCCGGCCGGGGAAGTCCAGGCGCGAGAGGGCGTAGGCCCCGGGCAGCCCGACGGCGAGCGTCAGCACGGTCGAGGCGACCGCCTGCCACAGCGTGAACCAGGCGACCGAACGCACCGAGGGGTCGGTCAGCACCCGCGCGAGCGCGGCGAGGTCGATGCTGCCCTCCGGGGCGAGCCCCCGGCCGACGATCGCCGTCACGGGCCAGACGAAGAACCAACCCAGGAAGGCCACCGGCAGCGCGAGCAGGGCGAGGGTGACCCCCCGCCGCTCGCGCCACCGGCCTTCGATCACCGCAGCACCGTGGCCGTCCAGGCCTCGATCCAGGCCTCGCGGTTGGCGCCGATGGTGGCCGGGTCGAGCTCGAGCGGGTCGTCCGGCAGGACGGCGTGCTCGACGAACACCTCGGGCAGCTCGGCCTCGGCGTGGACGGGGAAGACGAACATCCTGAGCGGCACGTCCTCCTGGAACGGGCGGCTGAGCAGCAGGTCGACCACCTGCCGGGCCTCGGCCTCGTGCTCGGTCCCGGCCAGGATGCCGACGAACTCCTGCTGCCGGAAGCAGGACGCCTCGATCACCCCGGTCGGCGCTTCCTGAGGCTGCGGGTCGGCGAAGTACACCTCGGCGGGCGGGCTGGAGGCGTAGGAGACGACCAGCGGACGCTCGCCGCCGCCGGTGGCCGAGAACTCGTCGTAGTACGCCTCGGACCACCCGTCGGTGACGACCACGTCGTTGGCGACCAGCCCCTCCCAGAAGCCGAGGTAGTCGTCCTCACCGAACCGCTCGATCGTGGCCATCAGGAAGGACAGGCCGGGGGAGGAGGTGGCGGGGTTCTGCACCGCCAGCAGGCCCGCGTACGCCGGGTCGGTCAGGTCGGCGAGGTCGGTGGGGACCGCGAGGTCGCGCTCCTCGAACCAACCGACGTCGTAGTTCAGGCAGACGTCCCCCACGGTCACGGGCAGAGCGCGCCGCTCCTCGTCGAGCAGGTAGCGATCCGGGACGTTGGCGAGCTGCGGGCTGTCGTAGGGCACGAACAGCTCCGCCTCGAGCGCGCGCGTCAGGAAGGTGGTGTCGACCCCGAACAGCACGTCGCCCTGGGGGGCGTCGCGGGTCAGGATGGCCTGGTTGAGCGCCGTCCCGGCGTCCCCGCTCGGGACCACCGCCACCTCGATGCCCGTCTCGGCGGTGAAGTCCTCCAGGACCTCGCTGGAGACGTCGAAGGAGTCGTGGGTCAGCAGGGTCACCGTGACCGGCTCGTCGCCGTCGGCCTCGGGCTCCGGCTCCTCGCCCGCGTCGGTCGTCTCCTCGCCGGTGTCGGCCGAGCCCTCGGTCTCGTCCGGGTCGGTCCCGTCGCCGGCGCAGGCCGCCAGGGTGGCGGCTGCGGCCAGGACGACGGCGAGTGTTCGGATGCGGTGCATGGTGTCTCCTCGCTGCGCGGGTGCGGGTCGGACGGTCGGGGCGGGGGTGGTGGACACCGATCACCCGGTGGGCTGCACCGCGACGAGCGCGCCGCGGCGGACCGACACGCTCGCCCGCGTCCCCTCGGCGCGGTTGCTGACGCCCAGCGAGCTACCGGGGTCCAGCCGCGCCTCGCTGAGCGCGAAGACGAGCCCGTCGGTGCACACGCCCTCGGCGGGACCGTGCATCGCGAGCAGGGTCACCAGGCTGCCGGGGGTCGTGGTCAGGACCGCTCGGTCGCGGATGACGGTCACGACCGCCTCGCCGAGCCGTCCCTGAAGCTCCAGCGGTGCGTACCGCTCGGACGCGAGCAGCGCGACGTTGGCGAGCAGGTGGTCGAGCCGACCACCGTGCCCACCCACCACGGTCACGCGGGCCGGACCGTCCCTCAGCGCGGCATCGAGCGCCAGCGCCAGATCGGTGCGGTCCTTGTCGGTCGGGTGCTGCTCGATCTCCGTCCCGGCACGCTGCGCGGTCGCGAGGTCGCCCGGGGTGATCGAGTCGAGGTCGCCGACGAGGAGATCCACGTGCAGCCCGAGGTCCGCGGCGGTGGCGTAGCCACCGTCGGCGGCGATCACGCGGTCGGCGCGCGGCAGCGGCCGCGGGAGCGGTGTGACCACGGGGTCACCGCCCGCGAGCACGACGACATGGCGTCGCTGTGGCACCGCGTCACCTCCCTCTCGCCGGCATTACCCGGTTCAGGTTCCACGGGTCGGTGACACGGCGGCCGGTGGCTGCGGGTCACCCTCTCAGCTCGGCAGCGCCCGAGCTCCCCGGGTGGGTCGGCAGGCTGTGCGAGCCCGCCGGTGGTCAGCGTAGCCGACGTCTCGTCGGCACGCGCACGCGCTCAGGGGCCCCGGCGCAGCCGCCGGCCGGAGACCTCGTCCGGCACGATCCTGAGCCAGGAGACCTCGGGCTCCTCGTCGGCGATGGCCCAGCTGTCGAGCTTGTTCTCGTAGCGAGCACGCAGCTCGGGGTCGTCCACCACCTCGGCGCGTCCGCGCACGAGCACGCTCCAGCCGGTCCCGCGAGCCGGGTCGTGGTCGTCGAGCTGGAAAGCGACCGGCTCGCCGGCCAGCGCGGCATCGAGCTTGCCCCCCGTGACGGTCCGCAGCACCACCGTGGCCCCGTCGACGAGGTGGTTCACCGGCACCACCACGGGGCTGCCGGCCGCGAGGTAGGCCAGACGGCCCAGCGGGCGACTGCGCAGCAGGGACAGGCACTGGTTGAGGGGCAGGACCTCGAGCCCATGCCGGTCGGTCGCCTTGGTCACGGCCGTCTCCTCGTCGGCTCCGGGCAGCGTGGCCCGTGCGCGGCGAGCGTGGCAGGGACCTGTGTCACGCATGGAGGGGTCCTGCTGCCGGGAGGTAGCCGTCAGTCGTCGCCGTGCTCGACCTGCGTGTAGAAGACCGCCGCCTCGGTCCGCCGCGACATGCCGAGCTTGGACAGCAGGTTCGAGACGTAGTTCTTCACGGTCTTCTCCGCCAGGTGCATCCGCTCGGCGATCTGGCGGTTCGTCAGCCCCTCGGCGATCAACGCGAGGATGCGCCGCTCCTGGTCCGACAGCGCCTTGAGCCGCGGGTCCTCCTCGTCGCCCTTGCGCAGCCGCTCGAGCACCTTGCCGGTCAGCGCCGGGTCGAGCAGCGAGTCGCCCGCCGCGACGCGACGCACGGCGTCGATGAGGTCGTTGCCCCGGATGTCCTTCAGCAGGTATCCCGCAGCACCCGCCATGATCGCGTCGAACAGCGCCTCGTCGTCACCGAAGGAGGTGAGCATGAGCGCCGCGATGTGCGGATCACGGGCGCGGACCTCGCGGCACACCTCGATGCCGTTGCCGTCCGGGAGCCGCACGTCCAGCACCGCGACGTCCGGGCTGGTGCGGGCGATCTGCGCGAGCGCCATCCCGGCCGTCGCCGCGTCGCCGACCACCTCGATGTCGTCCTCGGCCTCGAGGAGGTCCTTCAACCCTCGGCGTACGACCTCGTGGTCGTCGACGAGGAACACGCGGATCGTCACGAGCGGCCTCCAGCTGGGTGCGGTGGGAGCGGGGGACGGCAACGTCCTCAGGCTACTGACCCAGCGGGCGGAAGGGGTGCAGGTTCGCTCCGGCACCCTCCCGCCGGCCCTCCGCGAGAGGCGCTAGCGTGCGCCCCGCCATCCGGCGCCGTCCGCACCCGCGTCCGCGAGGAGCTGCATGTCCACGCCCAGGCTGGCGCCGCACCGGGTCGATCGGCTGCTCGGTGCCGTGCTGACCGTCGCCAGCGATCTGGAACTGGAGGCCGTCCTCACCCACATCGTGCACGCTGCCTGCGACCTCGTCGAGGCGAGCTACGGCGCGCTCGGGGTGATCGATGCGGACGGGACGGCACTCGCCGCGTTCGTGCACCACGGCATGCCCGCGGAGGTCGTCGATGACATCGGCGGGCTCCCCGAGGGGCACGGGCTCCTCGGGCTGCTGATCGAGCACCCGGAGCCGATCCGTCTCGACGACCTGTCGACCCACCCGAGCTCGTACGGGTTCCCACCCGGCCACCCGCCCATGAACAGCTTCCTCGGGGCTCCGATCCGGGTCGGTGGGGACGCGTACGGCAACCTGTACCTGACCGAGAAGCGCGGCGGGGGTGGCTTCAGCCAGGAGGACCAGGACCTGCTCGTGGCGCTGGCCGCCGTGGCGGGTTCGGCCATCGCCAACGCCCGGCTCTACGAGGAGGTGCGTCGCCGTGAGCGGTGGCTGGAGGCCGTCGGTGCCGTCGCGACCGCGCTGCTGGACGGTGCCACCGGCGTGGAGGTCACCCACCGGGTCGTCGCCGGCGCGTCCGGGCTGCTCGGAGCGGGTGGCGCCTGCCTGCTCGAGCCGGACGAGGCCGGGGTGCGGGTGCTGGCGAGCGCGGGGACGGCTCCCACGGGACGCCTCGAGGTCGAGGACCCCGCGGTCGCGGGAGCCCTCGAGGACGGGCGGGTCCGTCGCATCGAGCAGGGTGGGGCGTTCGCCGGCCCCGCGCTGTGGGCCCCGGTGCGCTCAGGCGGCGAGGTCGTGGCGTTGCTCGGGGTCGGGCGTACCCGCTCGTTCACCGTCGGTGAGGAGGAGCTGCTCGCGTCCTTCGCGGAACAGGTCAGCGTCGCCTGGAGCTTCGAACGCGTCCAAGCACAGCTCCAGCACCTGTCGCTCATCGCCGAACGGGAGCGCATCGGCCGCGATCTCCACGACACCGTCATCCAGCGGCTGTTCGCGACGGGGCTGTCCCTGCAGGCCAGCCAGCGCAAGGTCCAGGACCGACCGGAGGTGAGCGAACGCCTCGAGCAGGCGGTCGACGATATCGACGGGATCGTGCGCGAGATCCGCGCCACGATCTTCGCCCTGCAGTCCGCGGGGGACGACGATCGCGGCGTGCGGGCGCAGGTGCTGGACGTCGTCGAGGAGCTGACGGCTGTGCTGCCGCGGGCTCCACGGGTCCGGTTCGACGGCCCCATCGACACCGTGGTCGGACCGGAGATCCGCGACCACCTGCTGCCCGTGGTCCGCGAAGCGCTCACGAACGTGGCCAAGCACGCCGCAGCGAGCGACATCGAGCTCGAGCT
>JBKHDS010000091.1:0-7780 GCA_046541215.1 Nitriliruptoraceae bacterium | reverse complement strand
CCCGGATGCAGACCGTCGACCTGGATGCGTGGCTGCCCGGCGACATCCTCGCCAAGGCCGACCGAGCCTCCATGGCGCACTCGCTGGAGGTGCGCGTTCCCTTCCTCGACGACGAGGTCTGGAGCGTCGCGCGCCGGATCCCCGCGCGGCTCAGGCTCGCGAAGGGCACGACGAAGTACATCCTCCGGCGTTCGGTCGCGGACCTGCTCCCCGAGCAGGTCACCAACCGGCGCAAACTCGGGTTCCCCGTCCCGGTGACCGGCTGGTTGCGCGGACCCCACGGCGCGGACGTCGCGCCGCGGCTGCTGGAGGGACCACTCGGGTCGATGTTCGACCCCAGGGTCGTCCAGCGGGTGGTCGCGGACCACCGCGACGGCCGCGCCGAGCACGGGCGACTGGTGTGGACGCTGCTCGTGCTGGCGGTCTGGGCCGAGGAGATGACCGCGCACGACCGTCCGGGCGCAGTGGTCAGCGGCTGATCCACCTCGCCCGACGGGTCGACCACCTCCCCGATGCGGCCGCGGTGTGGGATGCTGTGGGGACCCAAGGAGGCGCCGAGGTGGCGGACGCGACCGCGCAGCGGTGGTGGCGGGTCTTCCTCATCGTCGCCGCGGTCCACCTCGGCGCCCAGGCGGCCGGGATCGGCCTGCTGCAGACGGTGACCAAGCCGCTGCTCATGCCGGTGCTGGCGCTGTGGGCCGCCACCTCGATGCCCGCCTCGCGACTGCGGACCCTGCTGCTCGTGGCGCTCGGCTGGTCCTGGCTGGGCGATGTCCTTCTCATGCCCGGGGGCGGGACGTGGTTCCTGCTCGGGCTCGGCGCGTTCCTGCTCGCCCAGCTGACCTACGCGGGCGCGTTCTGGCCGTTCCGCCAGCACAGCCTGCTGACCACGCCGGTGCGGGTGCTGCCCTACCTGGTGCTGCTCGTGGGGTTGCCGGCGGTGCTGTGGGGCGACCTCGGCGACCTGCGCGTGCCGGTCACGGTCTACGCGACGGTGATCGTGAGCATGGCCGTGCTCGCGACCGGCCTGAACCGCGCGACGGGGATCGGAGCCGGCCTGTTCGTGCTGTCGGACGCGCTCATCGCGGCGGGCACCGTCACCGGGGCGCTGCGCCTGCCGGTGCACGACCTGTGGGTGATGCTGACCTACCTCGCGGCGCAGGGCCTGCTGGCCCAGGGCATCCGCGCCGGAGCGCTGCGCGGCCCGCAGCGCCGCGACCTCCGCGTCCGGTGACCACCGGACCCGCCCGGAGCCTTCCCGGGCCCCCTCGGAGCCCCACCGGCGGAGCCCGCGACGCCAGCGGTCGCCGGGGACCCTGCGGGCGTGGCGGTCAGCCGGCGCGAACCACCGCCTCGGCGATGGCGAGGTCCTCCCAGGCCAGCCCGACCGAGTCGAACAGGGTCCGCTCCTCCGCAGCGGCGCGGACCGGCGCCCGGTCGCGCACGAGCTGGACGAGATCGGCGGCGATCCCGGTCGGCTCCCACCCGCTCGCCACGGCCTGGGTGAGGTCACCGGACTCGCGCAGCGCGGCGTCGCGGTCCTCGACCACGACCCGGCAGGTGCGCACGGTGGTCACGTCCAGCTCCTGCAGGTCCGGCCGGTAGGACCCGACCGCGTTGAGGTGGACACCGGGCGGTAGCAGCGAGCCGTCGAACACCGGCGTCGGGCTCGTCGTGCAGGTGCAGATCAGGTCGGCGTCCGCCACCG
This sequence comes from Nitriliruptoraceae bacterium, assembly GCA_046541215.1. GTDB lineage: Bacteria > Actinomycetota > Nitriliruptoria > Nitriliruptorales > Nitriliruptoraceae > T1Sed10-7. Next base: position 6,072 of record JBKHDS010000091.1, on the reverse strand, counting down.
CCTCGGGACCGGCGACCTCGGCGTCGACCCCGATGACCGTGCGGGCGTGCGCCACGAGTGCCTGAGCCGGGTCCCGCCGGCGCGAGACGACCCGCACCCGCCGCACGGGCGCGACCACGACCATCGCGTCGAGGTGGGCGTAGGCCTGCGGCCCCGCGCCGAACAGCACGAGGTCCTCGCTGTCGGCCCGGGCGAGGTGGCGCGTCGCCACTCCCGACACCGCCGCCGTGCGCAGGCTCGTGACCGCGGCGGCATCGAGCACCGCGATCGGGGTCAACCCCGGGCCGTCGAACAGCACCACGACCCCCTGGATGCGCGGCAGGCCCCGAGCGGGGTTGGCGGGATCGATCCCGATCAGTTTCACCGCCGCGCCGCCCGCACGGAAGCTCGGCATCAGCAGCAGCTCCTGCGCCCCCTCGTGGAGGTGCTGGCGAGGTGGCGTGGCACCGAGCCGGTCCGCAGCGATCGCCGCCTCGAGCGCATCGATCGCACCGAGCATCGACAGCCGGGCACGGACCTGCTCGTGGTCCAGGACCTCCATACCTGCCTCCCGGAACCCGCTCAGCGCAGCACGAAGCCGGCGCCCAGCTCATCGCGCGGCTCCAGGACGAAGGTGTGGTGTCCCGTCCTCGCCGCCCGCCCCTCCACCTCGGTGTCGTAGGTGACGGTGCCGTCCGCCTGCTGCCCCACCGCCAGGACCCGGCCGAGGAACCGCGTGCCGACGATCGAGTCGTGCACCAGCGTGTCGCCGATCTCGAGCATCCCACGCGCGGCGAGTACCGCCAGGCGCGCGGAGGTGCCGCTCCCGCACGGTGACCGATCGACCTGGCCATCGGCGAAGATCGTCACGTTGCGCTGGTGGTGGGCACCGAGCCGATCGATGAAGATGACCCCGTACAGGCCGACCGGATCCCCCTCCTCCGGCAGCGTCAGACGCAACCGGTCGTCGACCGTCGCCTGGATCGCCCGGCCCCATCGGATGAGGTCGCCGAGGTCCGACGGCTCCACCCGCAGGCCGAGCGCGGCCGCGTCCACGCTCGCGTACCACGCGCCCCCGTAGGCGAGGTCGAGGCTCAGGGCGCGACCCTCGACCTCCACCTCCAGCCCCAGGGTGTGGACCGTGGCGGGCACGTTGCGGAACCGGACCGCCCCGGGCTGGCCGTCCTCGAGGGAGACCGCGGCCTCCACCCGCCCCGAGGGCACATCGATGACCACGGTCCGGGTATCGGAACCGGGCTCCGGCTGCACCAGACCCGTGTCCAGAGCCCAGGTCGCGAGCGCGATCGTGCCGTGGCCACAGGCGGTGGAGAACCCGTCGTTGTGGAAGAACACCACGCCGAGGTCGCCGTCCTCATCGTCGGGCGGGCAGAGGAAGCCGCCGTACATGTCCGCGTGTCCGCGGGGCTCGCGGCACAGCAGCGCACGGGTCGCATCGAGGTGCTCGGCCGCCCAGCGTCGCCGCTCGGCTGCGGTGGCACCCCGTGGGACCGCCACCCCGGCGGTGACGATCCGGAACGGCTCACCGGCCGTGTGGTAATCGGTCGTGCTGACCATCGTGGTCACGGGCCCTCTCCTGCTGGTCGTGCCGGCAGTCAAGCAGCCGACCCCAACGTGCCTGCCACACCCCGGCGTCCGGTGCCGGGCCGCACGGTGCCCGGCGGGCGACGAGGTGTCGGCGGGCCGTTCGGTGCATGCGGTGCTGCGCAGACCCCGTTGGAAGCGTTGCCAACGGCGCGGCCCATCTTGCGCGTCAGGACGCTGCGACTAGGGTGCGCGCGGTTACAGCGGTCCCTGGGGGGGCTGCGCTGCCGGTTGCGGGGCACCGGGTGTGCCCATGCGAGGGTGAGGAGACGGCGTGACGGGTGTCAGCCGGCTGACGGTACTCGGGCTGCTGCTGCTCCTGGCGCTCGGCCTCCTCGGTGGGGCTGCCGTGGCCCAGGAGGCGGAACGCATCGGAGGGCGACTGGCCGAAGCCGGTGATCCGGTCCCGGGCGCCGTCATCTCCGTGTCGACCCTCGACGGCGACGCGGTCGGGGAAGCGGTCACCGACGACAACGGGGAGTGGTCGGTCGAGGTCCCGGGCGAGGGGCGCTACCTCGTCCGCCTCGACACGGGGTCGCTGCCGGAGGGCACGCAGCTGCGCGATCCGGACCGGCAGGAGTTGGAGATCCGTGTCAGCGAGGGCAGTTCCGCCACGGCGCTGTTCGCGCTCGGCGAGGTCGAGCAGGTCGGCAACCAGTTCGGCACCCGGCTCGCGCAGAGCATCTTCAACGGCCTGAAGTTCGGGCTCATCATCGCGATGACCGCGATCGGCCTGTCCCTGATCTTCGGGACGACGGGGCTGATCAACTTCGCTCACGGCGACCTGGTCACCCTCGGTGCGTTCCTGACCTACGCCTTCAACGTGCTGCTCGGGCTCCACCTCGTCATCGCTGCACTGCTCGGGGTGGCGTTGACCGCCGCCATCTCCGGCGGCATCGACCTCGGGCTGTGGCGCCCGCTGCGGCGGCGCAAGACCGGGCTGATCGCCATGCTGGTCATCTCGATCGGCCTCGCCTTCGTGATCCGTCACATCATCCTGTTCTTCTTCGGCGGTGACCGGCGCCCCTACGCCCAGTACGCCCTGCAGCTGGGCATCGAGGTTGGCCCCGTCCGCGTCGCGCCCGTCGAGCTGTGGGTGATGGGCCTGTCGGTGCTGATCCTGGTCGGGGTTGCGCTGATGCTGACCCGCACCCGGCTCGGCAAGGGCATGCGCGCCGTCGCTGACAACCGTGACCTCGCCGAGTCGTCCGGGATCGACGTCGAGCGGGTGATCCTGTCGGTGTGGATCCTCGGGGGCGCGCTGACGGGCATCGGGGGCGTCTTCCTCGGGATGATCGAGAGCGTCGACTACCTCATGGGCTTCCGGTTGCTGCTGCTGATGTTCGCCGGGGTCATCCTCGGTGGGCTCGGGACGGCCTACGGCGCGATGCTGGGCAGCATCATCGTCGGGCTGGTCAGCGAGGTCTCGACGGTCTTCTTCTCGAGCCAGCTCAAGTACGTGTGGGCGCTCGGGGTGCTCATCGTGATCCTGCTCGTGCGTCCGCAGGGCCTCCTCGGCCGGAAGGAGCGGATCGGATGACCGCCGCCACCAGCATGCGCCTGCGGACGAGGGAGATCGGCTGATGGGGACCGACATCCTCTTCGACGCCCTGCGCACCGCCACGGGCCCGACCGCCGCCGCCTACGCGCTGCTGGCGATCGGCCTCAACATGCACTTCGGCTACACCGGACTGCTCAACTTCGGGCAGGCGGGGTTCATGCTGATCGGGGCCTACGGGGTCGCGATCACCGTGTCGACCTTCGGGGGTCCGCTGTGGCTCGGGGTGCTCATGGGCCTGCTCGGCGCGATCGTGCTCGCGTTGCTGCTCGGGGTGCCGACGCTACGGCTGAGGGCCGACTACCTCGCCATCACGACCATCGCCGCCGCCGAGATCCTGCGGCTGCTGTTCCGGAGCGAGGGCGCGGAGCCGATCACGGGGGGCGTGTTCGGGCTCCGACAGTTCGGCGAGGCGTTCTACGCCCTCAACCCCATCCCGCCGGGCCGCTACCTCGGGCCGCTCGCGCTGTCGGCGGAACGGACCTGGGTCATGCTGGTGGGCTGGGGCCTCGTCGTGCTCATGACCGGGCTGCTGTGGGGGCTGATGCGCAGCCCCTGGGGCAGGGTCATCAAGTCGATCCGCGAGGACGAGGACGCCGCCCGCAGCCTGGGCAAGAACGTGTTCTCCTACAAGATGCAGAGCCTGATGCTCGGCGGGGCCATCGGTGCGCTGGGCGGCTCCCTCTTCGCGCTGTCGCTCCAGACCGTGTAGCCCGACACCTTCCTCCCCCAGGTGACGTTCTACGCCTTCGCGATCCTCATCCTGGGGGGGACCGCGTCGACGTGGGGGCCAGCCGTGGGGGCGGTGCTGTTCTGGTTCCTGCTCGGGAGCCTGCAGAGCACGATGCGCCGGCTCTCCGACGCGGGCGCGCTGCCGGAGTTCTTCGGCGCCAACGCGGTCGGCGCCATCACGCTGACCTTCGTCGGCGCCCTGATCATGCTGCTGATGATCTACCGACCCCAGGGGATCCTCGGCGACAAGAAGGAGCTGCAGCTCGATGTCTCCTGAGCCGCCTGAGCGCCGCGTCGACCCCCTGGAGGGGGTCCCGGCCGAGCCCGGGGTCGCCAAGCCCGACCCGATCCTCACCATCGACGGGGTCCAGCGCTCCTTCGGAGGTCTGACCGCGGTCGACGTCGACCACCTCGAGATCCCCAAGGGTCTGATCACCGGCCTGATCGGCCCCAACGGTGCCGGCAAGACCACGCTGTTCAACCTCCTCACCGGCTTCGACACCCCCGACGAGGGCACCTGGACGTTCGAAGGCCAGGATCTCGCGGGCGTGCCCGCCCATCTGGTCGCGCGGCGGGGCATGGTGCGCACCTTCCAGCTGACGAAGGCGCTGGCGCGGATGTCGGTGCTGGAGAACATGAAGCTGGCCGCGGTCGGCCAGACCGGTGAGCGCTTCCTGCCGGCGCTGCTGCCCTCGCTGTGGCGCGGGCAGGAGCAGGAGATCACCGAGCGCGCCGACGAGCTGCTGGTCCGCTTCAAGCTGGATCACATGCGGGACCAGTTCGCCGGGACGCTGTCCGGCGGGCAGAAGAAGCTGCTCGAGATGGCGCGGGCGCTCATGGTCGAGCCGACGCTCGTCATGCTGGACGAGCCCATGGCCGGGGTGAACCCGGCGCTGACCCAGTCCCTGCTTGAGCACGTCAAGCAGTTGCGCGACCGGGAGGGACGGACGGTCGTGTTCGTCGAGCATGACATGGACGTCGTGTTCGACATCTCGGACTGGGTCGTCTGCCTCGCGCAGGGCGCGGTGATCGCGGAGGGACGGCCCGAGGAGATCGGCGCCGACCCCGCGGTGATCGACGCCTACCTCGGCTCCAGCCACACCGAGGCCCCGGCACCGAGACGCAAGCGCTACGAGAGGCAGGCATCGTGACGAGGTCCACCCCCGAGGAGCTGTACCCGGGCGAGTCGCCGATCATGACCGCCGACACCCTGGTGGCGGGGTACACACCCGACGTCGACATCCTCAACGGCTGCAACCTGTCGCTGTACGACGGTGAGCTCGTCGGGATCATCGGGCCGAACGGAGCCGGCAAGTCCACGCTGATCAAGTCCATGTTCGGCCTGGTGCCGATCCGGACGGGTTCGGTGGTCCTGCGCGGTGAGGACATCACGAACCTCCCCGGCCACGAGCTCGTGGCCAAGGGCGTCAGCTACGTACCCCAGGTGCGCAACATCTTCGCGGCGCTCACCATCGAGGAGAACCTCGAGATGGGGCTCTACCTGCGACCCGAGCGGTGGAGGGATCGCTACGCCTTCGTGACCGAGCTGTTCCCGCTGCTGAAGGATCGGGCCAAGCAACGTGCCGGGTCCCTGTCGGGCGGGGAACGCCAGATGGTCGCGATGGCACGGGCGTTGATGATGGACCCCTCGGTCCTGTTCCTGGACGAGCCGTCGGCCGGGCTGTCGCCCGCGAACCAGGACGACGTCTTCCGGCGCATCTCGGAGATCAACGAGGCCGGCATCTCGATCGTCATGGTCGAGCAGAACGCCCGCACCTGCCTGCAGATCTGCGACCGCGCCTACGTGCTGGATCAGGGCCAGAACGCCTACACCGGGACCGGCGAGGAGCTCCTGCACGACCCGAAGGTCATCGAGCTCTACCTCGGCACCCTCGCCCAGGCGCTGTGAAGCTGGCCGCTGCCCTGCCGGGTCGACGGCCGCAGGCGTGGGATTCGCGCCGCTCGGTGCACGGAACATCTCCACAGGGAGGTTCCGTGCAGGCGCGGGGGTGACACCGCCCACCTCGGTGCACGGAACATCTCCAGAAGGAGGTTCCGTGCGGTCGGTGCTGCTGCTGTGGGGTGGTGGGGTGGTGGGGTGCGGTGTGGGTGGTAGGGGTGGTAGGGGTGGTAGGGGTGGTGGGGTCCGGTGTGGGTGGTAGGGGTGGGGCCCGGGACGATGGTCCCGGGCCCCGATGGTG
>JBKHDS010000090.1:0-7813 GCA_046541215.1 Nitriliruptoraceae bacterium | reverse complement strand
CCGGCCTGGTCGGGATCGCCGCCCCGGCGGCCACGGCCGCGGCCCCGGCGGCCGCGGCGGCGGCGTCGGCGTGTGGCCTCCTGCTGGTCACCGGCGTCGTCGCCGGCGGCGGTGGGCTCGGTCTTCGCTTCGGTGGGCTGCTCGGTGGGTTCCTGCGTGCTGGGTGCGTGGTCGGTCACGGAAGGCTCGCTTCGCGGTCAGGCGGCCTCGGCATCGACGTCGGGGACCAGGGGCTCGACCTCGTCGGTGAGAGCGTCGGCGACACCGTCGGGGACCGGGGTCCCCTGGACGACGCGCAGCATGACGCGTGGTGCGGCGATGTCGCCGTGCGACAGCGCCTGGTGGAGATCGGAGGGTCTCACGTTGGGTCCGTCGGTACGGAGGACCGCGCGGAGGACGGTGTGGGCGTCGCGGGTGTCGTCACCCGGACGCGTGATCGCCGCCAGCGCGAGCACAGCCGGACGGACGTCGACGAGCCGGTCACCGTCGGGACGGGACCGGACCACCTCGGCGTGGTCCTGGGCCAGCAGCTCCGCGCTGCGCGTGGACAGGAGCTCGGCCAGCTCGGTCTGGTCGACCGGGGGCCAGGCCAGCTCCCAGAGGGTCACCTGCAGCTTCCTCGCCAGCTTCGGCGCGCCGTCGGGGACCCGGAGGTAGGTCGTGATGTCCATGCCGGCGGGAAGCGCGGCGGACAGGGCGGCCAGATCCGATCGGGGTTCGATCGGGGCCGCGAAGGTCAGCTCGGCGTACTCCCCGGTGGAAGCGACGCCGACGGGCAGGGCGTCCGGGAAGGACACCTTGGGGTGTGGGGTGAAGCCCTCGGAGTACGCGATGGGGAGATCGGCCCGGCGCAACGCGCGCTCCCAGACCGAGGTCAGGTCGCGCGCGGAGACGAAGCGCGTGCGACCCAGCTTGGTCCAGCGGATGCGGTACCGCTCGAGCACTCGGACCTCCTACGGCTCAAGCGCCGCTCGCGTAGCGTTCCGGGGTGGTCGGCAGCGTCCCAGGGCCACCGAGCCCCGTCGGGAGGACGGGGAGGCTGGATCCACCGGTGTACCCGGTGTCATGCTCGAGGCTCAAGCCGGGGCACACGCCGCAGTCGTAGCACGGTGTCCAGCGGCAGTCGTCGAGCTGCTGGGCACCCTGCGCTTCCTGCCAATCCTCCCACAGCCACCCCTTGTCGAGGCCGGAGTCGAGGTGGTCCCACGGCAGGGCCTCGTGCTCGTCCCGCTCGCGCTGGCTGGTGAAGGCCAGATCGATGCCGGTCTCGGCCAGCGCCTGCCGCCACAACGGCAGGGTCGGCATCTCGTGCCAGCCGTCGAAGCGCGCGCCGAGCTGCCAGGCGCGCTCGACCGCGGCGGCGACGCGCCGGTCACCGCGGGCGAGCAGGCCCTCGATGACCCCCTCCTCGGGATCGTTGGTACGGACCTTGATGCCGCGGTGATCCTTGATGGCGTGCCGGATCAGGGACAGCTTGCGACGGATCTCCTCCGGCGGGTCCTGGGCGGCCCACTGGAAGGGCGTGTGCGGCTTGGGCACGAAGCCGCCGACCGACAGGGTGACCTTGTTCGCCTTGCCGTGCCGGCGGGCCACCTCGTAGGTGCGGATGCCGAGCTCGGCGATGGCGAGCACGTCCTCGTCGGTCTCGGTGGGCAGCCCCACCATGAAGTACAGCTTCAGATGACGCCACCCCTCCGAGAAGGCCAGCTCCGCGGTGCGCAGCAGATCCTCCTCGGAGACCATCTTGTTGATGACCGCGCGCATGCGCTCGCTGCCCGCCTCGGGCGCGAAGGTGAGCCCGGTGCGTCGGCCGTTGCGGGCGAGCTCGTTGGACAGGGTCACGTTGAAGGCGTCGACCCGCGTCGAGGGCAGCGACAGCGAGGTGGTGGTGCCCTCGTAGGTGTCCGCGAGCTCCCGGGCGATCGGCCCGATGGCGGAGTGGTCGGCCGAGGACAGGCTGAGCAGCCCGACCTCGCCGAAGCCGGTGTCGCGTACGCCCTCCTCGACGAGGCGCTGCACCGTCTCGGGCCGGCGCTCGCGGACCGGGCGGGTGATCATCCCGGCCTGGCAGAACCGACACCCGCGGGTGCAGCCGCGGAAGATCTCCACGCTGAACCGCTCATGGACGGTCTCGGTCATCGGCACGATCTGCTTGCGGGGGTAGGCCCACGCCTCGAGGTCCTGCACGGTGCGCTTGGGCACCAGCGCCGGGATGCCCGGCTCGGTGGGCACGGTCCGGGCGAGCCGCCCGTCGGCGAGGTAGCGCGGGGTGTAGAACGCCGGGATGTACACGCCCTCCACCCGAGCGAGCCGGCGCAGGAGCTCCTGGCGGGCAGCGGCGGGGTCCAGGCCCGTCAGCGGCCCACCGGGCTCACGCTCGCGCTTGAGGGCGCGGACCACCTCGTCGATCTCCAGGGTGACCTGCTCGCCGTCACCCATCACCGCGGCGTCGACGAACGGCGCCAGCGGCTCGGGGTTGAAGGCCGCGTGGCCACCCACGAGCACGAGCGGGTCGTCGATGGTCCGCGCCGCGCTGCGGTGCGGGACGCCACCGAGGTCGAGCAGGTTCAGCAGGTTGGTGTGGCCGAGCTCGTGCGGCAGGCTCACCCCGAACACGTCGAAGGCCCACAGGGGCCGGTGCGTCTCCAGGGAGAAGGTCGGGATGCCGTGCTCGCGCTGCAGCGCCTCGAGGTCCACCCAGGGCGCGTAGGCCCGCTCGGCGAGCGCGGTCGGCTGCTCGTTGAGGACCTCGTAGAGGATCTGGATGCCCTGGTTGGGCTGGCCCACCTCGTAGGTGTCCGGGTAGCACAGCAGCCAGCGGGTCTCCGCGGCCTCCCAGCGGGTCAGGACCTGGTTGTGCTCCCCGCCGACGTACTGGGCGGGCTTGCGGACCTGCGGCAGCAGCGGCTCGAGCGCCGACCAGCACGAGGGCGGCGGCTCGGCGGCCGCCCCGGGGCGGCGGAACCTCGCGCGTTGCTCGCGAGGCGGCAGCGGGGGGGCGAGGCTGCGGGGTGCGGTCCCGAGCATCGACGGCTCCTTCGGTCACGACCGGACGGGAACCTCGCAGCGCCCGGTCGGCAGGCCATCGGGGCCACCCGAGGGCGACGCGGTGACGGGCGCTCGTCCGGCGGGACGGAGCGTAGCAGCCACCCTGAGTGCCGCCCCGGAGGCCATCGCGACCCCCTCGGCGTCGGGCGCAGCCACCGTGGCCGTGCCGGTCGCACCGCCACGGCGCGATGATGGCGCCGGCTCAGAAGCGGCGCATGTGGATGTTGAGCAGCAGCCCGATCATCGAGAACCACACGATCAGGGAGGTCCCGCCGTAGCTGACGAAGGGCAGCGGCAGCCCCGTCACCGGCATGATGCCGACCGTCATGCCGATGTTGACGAAGGCCTGCAGGGTCAGGATCGCCACGATCCCGCCGGCGACGAGCATCCCGAAGCGGTCCTTGGCGAGGATCGCGATCCGGAGGCCCCGCCACACCACCAGCAGCAGCAGGCCGAGCACGATCCCGCCGCCGAGGAACCCGAGCTCCTCGGCGATCACGGTGAAGATGAAGTCGGTGTGGTTCTCCGGCACGTACGACAGCGAGGTCTGCGTGCCCTCGAACAGCCCCTTGCCGGCGAAGCGCCCGGACCCGACCGCGATGAGCGACTGCCGGGTCTGGAAGGCGGCGGTCTGGGCGGCGGACGCGTCCCCCGCCTCGAGGAAGGCGGTCAACCGGGTGAGCTGGTAGGGCTGGATCAGCCCGCTGACCAGGGCGACGACGGCGAACACCACGCCCGAGATCCCGAGCCCGACGAGGTAGCCGGCGTGGACGCCGGCGAGCAGCAGCAGGACCGCGACCACCCACACGAACACCAGCGAGGTCCCGAGGTCCGGCTGCAGGAACACGAGCACCGTCGGGACCAGGGCGACGACGAGGCTGGCCGCCACCGCACCGAACCCGGGCCGGCCCTCGCTGGCGTGCAGGATCGCCGCCACCGCGAGTACCACCGCCACCTTCGCGAGCTCCGAGGGTTGGAGCTGGAACCCCCCGAGCACGATCCACCGCTGCGACCCCCCGATGGTGGAGCCGAGGGGAGAGAGGACCAGCGCCAGCAGCACCACCGCGCCGAGGTAGAGGACCCAGGAGTAGACGCGCAGCCAGTGGTAGTCGATGAGCGCGATGATGACCATCGCGACGACGCCGATCGCGAGCGCGAGCAGCTGCCGGCTCACGTACAGCGACGTCGGCAGCCCCTGGGAGGTGAGCGCAACCAGCTTGGAGCTGTAGATCGCGACGAGCCCGATGCCGCTGAGCGCCAGCGCGCTCAGCACGAGGACGGGGTCGAGGTGACGGATGGGGGCGTAGACCTCCAGCCAGCGCGACTGCACCTGCTGCCGGGCCCGACGCTGGTCGGGGTCGAGCCGGTAGCCGACGTCCATCAGCGCACCTCCTCCCACGGACGGTCAGTCCAGGATCTCGTCGCCGGCCTCGAACTCGGCGTCCTCGGCGTCGACGACGCCGAAGTAGTGCGCGAGGATGTTGCGCGCGATGGGCGAGGAGGTCTGGGAGCCCCCGCCGCCCTGCTCGACGTTGACCGCGACGACGATCTCCGGGTCGTCGGCCGGGGCGTAGGCCGCGAACCACGCGTAGGGCACCTGCGAGCCGATCTCCGCGGTGCCGGTCTTGCCGGCGACCGGGATGCGGTCCAGCGGGAAGCCCTCGAAGGCGGAGAAGCCGGTCCCGCGGGGGTCCATGACGACCCGCTCGAGCCCCTCGCGCATCACGGCGAGCGTCTGGTCGGAGACGCCCAGCTCACCCACCACCTCGGGTTCGATCTCGCGCACCACCTCGCCGTCAGGGCCGACGATGCGGGCGCCGAGGTGGGGGCGTAGCAGCACGCCGTCGTTGGCCACCGCCTGGTAGGAGACCGCGACCTGGAGCGGGGTGGTCAGCACATCCCCCTGCCCGATGGAGCTGTTGATGGCGTCACCACCGCGCCAGGCCGCCCCGAAGCGGCACAGGTCGGTGTACAGCTCCCGGGCGTAGGAGCCGGGCGCGGCCAGCTCCGCGGCCTGGCAGTACTCGTCGCGGTTGGCGAGCCAGTACTCCTGGCGCCACTCGCGGCCCGGCACCCGCCCAGGCTCCTCACCGGGCAGGTCGATGCCGCTCGGGACCCCGAACCCGAAGCGCTCGGCGACCCGGACGAGGACCTCGTCGGGAGCCTCGCCCCGGTCGACCACGCGCTCCTCGGTGAGCCACTGGGTGAAGGCGAGGTCGTAGAAGTAGGTGTCGCAGGAGCGCATCAGGGCGACGGAGAAGTCCATCGACCCCTCGTCGACACCCCGGTTCCAGTTCCGGTAGGTGTTGCCGCCCACCTCGAAGGCCGGCGGGCACCCCACGAGCCCGCGGGGGGTCACGTGGCCGGCCTCGATCATCGCGGCGCCCGAGGCGGTCTTGAAGACCGACCCCGGCGGGTACACCCCCGCGATGACCCGGTTCACGAGCGGCTGCTCGTTGTCCTCGTCGAGGAGCTCGCGGTAGTAGTCCTGGCTGACCCCGCCGACGAACTCCCGGGGGTCGTAGCTCGGGTAGGAGGCCATCGCGAGCACCGCGCCGGAGCGGGCGTCGAGGACCACCGCGGACCCGGCGGTCGAGGGCAGCGGCCGGCCCTCGTTCGTCCCGACCCGGCGGCTCGTCTCGATGCCGTCGGCCAGCAGCCGCTCGACCGCCTGCTGCAGCTCGAGGTCGAGGTGGGTGACGAGGGTGTCGCCGGGGATCGGCTCACGGTCGCGCTGGACGTCGAGCACGTCCCCACGGGCGTTGACCACGAGCACCCGCTGACCCGCGGTGCCACGCAGGTCCGCCTCGTAGCTCTGCTCGAGACCGGATCGACCCACCAGGTCCCCACCGCGGTAGTCGGCGAACTCCGGGTTCAGGAGCTCCTCCCCGGAGATCTCGCCGAGGTAGCCGACGAGATGCGCGGCGAGCTCACCCTGGGGGTACTCCCGGACCGGCAGGGTCTCGGCCACCACGCCCGGGAACAGCTCCCGCTGCTCCTGGATCGCGAAGACCATCTCCGGGGTCACGTCGATCGCGATGGGCACCGGCCGGAAGGGACTCCGTCGCTGGCTGCTGAGCCGGTCGAGCACCTCGTCCTCGTCGAGCTGCAGCAGGACCGCGAGCCGCTCGATGACCCGTTCGGCCTCCTCATCGACCGGGTCCCCAGCCGCGTCGAGCAGCGCCTGCCGGTCGGCCGAGATCGCGAGCGCTGGCCGGTTGCGGACCAGCTCGCGGCCGTCGCTGGTGAGGATCGACCCCCGTGGGGCCTCGGTGACGACCGTGCGCAGCCGGTTGGAATCCGCCAGCTCCACGTACCGGTCGCCGGCGAGGACCTGGAGGAACCACAGCCGCGCGAACAGGGCCAGGAACAGGGCGATGACGACCACCGCGAAGAAGGTCAGACGAAGGGCGGATGAGGAGTCCGCGGGGGGGGTCGCCATCGGGGTCGGGGGGCCTTCGGTCGCGGGCGCCGGCGCGGGGAGCCGCCGGAGGCCGAAGGGTACCGCTCGCCTCGCTGCAACCGGCCGGGTCCGCCGCTCAGTCCAGACCGGCCGAGCGCAGCGGGAAGGCCTCGCCCAGCCGGCGTGCGACCAGCAGCGCCAGCGGCGCGAGCAGCGCGTTGTAGACCCCCACCGCGACCGACGCCTGGACCACCAGGGCACCGCCGATCGGCTCCTCCGCCAGCAGGGCCGTGAGCACCCCGATCGCGGCGGTACCGAGCAGCGAGGCGGCCGCGGTCAGCGCGATCGGCGCCGAGACCGAGGTCGGTGACAGGTACGGGCGCGACCAGCCCACCAGCGCCCCGACGACGGTCAGCACCAGCATCCCGAGCCCCACCGGGGCACCCGACAGCAGGACGTCACCGAGCAGACCCGCGGCCGCACCGACCCGGGCACCGGTCACCGGGCCGTCCCGGAGCGCGAGCACGACGGTGAGCAGCAGCAGCAGGTCCGGACGGAACCCGAACAGGGTCAGCGCGGGGAACAGGGAGGTCTCGAGCACGACCGCGGTCAGCAGGAGCAGCCCGACCAGCAGGGTGCGAGCGATCACGGCGCGTCCCCGTCCGGCTCCTCGTCGGTGTCCGTCTCCTCCTCGAGCAGCGGCGGGACGGGTGGCCGCGTGAAGTCCAGACCCTCGGTGTCCTCGAAGGGGGGGACCGGTTCGATGCCGGTGCTGAACACGACCACGACGTGGTGCAGGCGGGTGAAGTCGACGTAGGGGTTGACCTCGACCTCCTGAACGAGCGGCGAGGCGTCCTCCCTGGCGGCCGAGACGGTGCCGATGGGGATCCCCGCCGGGAAGACCCCGCCCTGGAAGCTCGAGGTCACGATCGGCTCACCCTCGGCGATCGTGGCGAGCGGGTCGAGGAGCCGGAAGACCAGCGGATCCCCACCGCGACCGTCGATCACGCCGACCTCGCCGGAGGTGGCGCTGCGCGCCGCGGCGGAGAAGGTCGGGTCGATCGTCAGCAGCACACGGGACGCTGCGGGGGTGACCTGGATCACCCGGCCGACGAGCCCGTCCCCGTCGAGTACGGGCATGCCCCGTTCCACCCCGTCGTCCGTGCCGACGTCGATCGTGACGGTCCACTCGAAGTTGGAGGGTGCGAGCGCCACGACCCGCGCGGTGACCGTGTCCAGCTCGGTGCGGTCGGCGATGTCGAGCAGGTCCCTGAGCTCCGCGTTCTCACGCTCGAGGTCCTCCACGACCCGCCGGCGCTCCTCGAGCGCCTCGACGCGGTCGCGGAGCTCGCGGTTCTCGGC
>JBKHDS010000089.1:0-7829 GCA_046541215.1 Nitriliruptoraceae bacterium | reverse complement strand
CACCGCGCCGACGTTCGCCCAGGTCGGCCAGGACCGGGTCAAGGCCACGGGCATGACCGGAAGGGCGCGCCCGGACCAGCTCAAGGTCTGCGTCGGGTTCGAGGACGGCTGGATCGGCGAGGGGGTCGCGATGTTCTCCTGGCCCGACGCCTACGCCAAGGCGCGTAACGGCGAGGAGATCGTGCGCGACCGACTGGGGATGCTCGGGGTCTCCCCGCGCGAGATCGTGTTCGAGTACCTCGGCGTCAACACCCTGCACGGGCCGACCGCGCCCGAGCCCTCCGGTGACCTCAACGAGGTCGGTCTGCGCGTAGCGGCCCACTGCGACACCCGCGCCGAGGCCGAGGTGGTCCGCCGCGAGATCCTGCACCTGTGGACCCTCGGCGGGGTCGGCTCCGCGATCATGCCGCCCGGGCGACCCCGGCCGGTCACCAGCCTGTGGCCGACGCTCATCCCGCGCGACGCGGTCCAGGTCGACGTCCAGCTCCTGGAGGCCTGAGGGTGCTGCACGAGGAACGCTCGAAGGACCGGGTCCTCACGCTCACGCTCGCGGCGCCCGAGCGGCGCAACGCGCTCGACTACGCCGCGGTGCGCGAGCTGTGCGACGCCCTGCGTGCCGCCGATGGCGACCCGGACGTCCGCGCCGTCCTGCTGCAGGCCGACGGCAAGGTGTTCTCCGCCGGGGCGAACCTGAAGGAGTTCCAGGCCGAACTCGCCTCCTCCGCAACCGACTTCTACGAGTCGGGTGCGGTGTGGGAGGAGCTGTTCACGCTCGTGCCGACCCTCGGCACCCCGCTGGTGATCGCCGTCAACGGCCCGGCGCGGGCCGGCGCGGTCGGCCTCGTCGCGCTCGGGGACCTCGTGCTGGCCTCGCCCTCGGCGGACTTCAGCCTCAGCGAGATCAAGATCGGGCTGTTCCCGATCATGGTGCTGCCGATGGTGCAGCGGGTGGTCGGCTACCGGGCCGCCCAGGACCTCGCGCTCACCGGCCGGGTGATCGGCGCCGAGGAGGCGCGAGCGATCGGTCTGATCAGCCGCGTAGTCGGTGACGACGAGCTGCGGGCTCGGGCCCATGAGGCCGCGGCCGAGCTGGCTGCCAGCGCGCCACGTGCCCTGGCCTACGGGCGGCAGCTGCTCGCGCGGCTCGCCGACCTGCCCTACGCCGAGGCGGTCCACCACGCCCGCACGATGCGCGGCACCTTCCTGCACACCCCGGACATCCACGAAGGCGTCGCCGCCTTCCTCGACAAGCGTGCGCCTGAGTGGCACACGCCCGATCCCGCCAGCCCGGCAACCCAGGAGGACCCGTCGTGAAGCTCGTAGACATCGCGTACGCCCGGTCGGGCGACAAGGGTGACGTCTCCAACATCGGCGTCATCGCCAAGGATCCCGCGGACTACGAGCGCATCGGGCGGGCGCTCACGCCGGAGCGGATCCGCGCGCACTTCGGCGAGTGGGTGCAGGGCGAGGTGACCGTCTACCCGATGCCCAACATCCACAGCTACAACGTCGTCTGCGAGCGCTCCTTGGGCGGTGGCGCCACCAGCACGGTCCGCTTCGACCAGACCGGCAAGGCCATGAGCACCGCGCTGCTACGGCTCGAGCTCGAGGAGGACTGAGCCGCCACGTACCCGCTCCGACCCGCCCCCGCTGTGGAGGACGACGTGCCCGACCTGTTCGACCCGCTCACCCTGCGCTCGGTGACCCTGCGGAACCGGCTCGGGGTCGCCCCGATGTGTCAGTACTCGGCCGTGGACGGGGTCCCGAACGACTGGCACCTCGTCCACCTCGCCTCGCGTGCGGTCGGTGGCAACGGGCTCGTTATCGCCGAGGCCACCGGTGTGGTGCCGGAGGGACGGATCTCCCCGGGCTGCCTCGGCCTGTGGAACGACACCCAGACCGAGGCGTTCGCGCGCATCACCGCGCTCGTACGGGCCGGCGGTGCGGTGCCGGCGATCCAGCTCGGACACGCCGGCCGCAAGGCCTCGACCGCCGTACCGGCCGACGGGGAGGGCCCGATCGGGCCGGACGAGGGCGGGTGGCCGACCGTCGCCCCGAGCTCGCTGCCCTTCGCGGAGGGCTTCCCCGTCCCGCACGAGCTGACCGTGGCCGAGATCACCGGGCTGGTCGCCGCCTTCCGGGCCGCCGCCGAGCGGGCGCTCGCGGCCGGGTTCGAGCTGCTCGAGCTGCACGGCGCCCACGGCTACCTGATGCACAGCTTCCACTCCCCGGTGTCCAACCGGCGCGATGACGCCTACGGCGGCGACCTGCTCGGACGGACCCGCTTCACCCGTGAGATCGTCGACGCGGTCCGTGAGGTCTGGCCCGAGGAGCTTCCGCTCGCGGTGCGGCTGTCCGCGACCGACTGGATCGAGGGCGGCTGGACCGTGGAGGACTCGGTCGAGCTGTCGAGGTTGTTGCGGGACGCGGGGGTCGACCTGATCGACTGTAGCTCCGGCGGGGCGGCGCCGGGGGTGACGATCCCGACCGGCCCCGGGTACCAGGTCCCGTTCGCCGAGCAGATCCGCCGCGAGGCGGGGATCGCCACCGCGGCGGTGGGTCTGATCACCGAGCCCGTACAGGCGCAGGCCATCATCGCCGAAGGCTGGGCCGACGTGGTCCTGCTCGCGCGCGAGTCTCTGCGTGACCCGTACTTCCCTCGCCGTGCCGCGGCCGCGCTCGGCATGCTGGAGCGGCTCGAGGCACCGACCCCGTACCGCCGAGCATGGGCCTCCTGAGGTGCAGCGCCCGAACCCGTCGGACGGCCAAGGACGGCCGCGTGTCCAGCACGCTAGCCTACAAGGACCCGTGCTGGTCCGCGGGTTGCGCTGGCAGCTGGCCGATCGGCCTCGCGCTCGGGGGTCGGTGACCGCGCGTCATCACCGTCCCGGACGTGTACCAGGCCCATCGACGAAGGCAGGACCGTGGCACAGATAACCGCTGAGGCGCCGACCCGGGAGCGGATCGTCGATGCGGCGGTCGACCTGTTCCACCGGCAGGGCTACAACGCCACCTCGCTGCGTCAGATCGCCGACGAGGTCGGGCTACAGGTGGGCAGCCTCTACAACCACATGGCCTCCAAGGAGCAGCTCCTCTACGACATCATGCGCGAGGTGATGGAGGAGCTCATCGAACACACCGAGGAGGAGATGGCTGCGGCCGGTCCGGAACCCCTCGAGCGGGTGCGGGCGTTCCTGCGGGCGTCGATCCACTTCCACGCGACGCGCCAGAAGCAGACCTTCATCGGCAACACGGAGCTGCGGGGGCTCTCCCCCGAGCACCGCAACGAGGTCGTCGCCCTGCGCGACCGCTACGAGTCGATCCTGCGCGAGGCGCTCCAGGCCGCCCAGGACGAGGGCTCGCTTGACCTCGAGGACGTCCAGCTCGCGACCTTCGCGGCGTTGGCGCTGTGCACCTCGGTCGCGACCTGGTACCGGCCGGACGGCCGGCTCTCCCTCGACGACCTCGACCGGCTCCTGCCGGGGTTCTTCGGTCCGCTGTGCAGGGCGCCCGACCGTAACTGAGGCCAACGCCGCGCGGCTGCGCTGGGCTCGCTGCGGCGCGCGTCGAGGTGACGTTCGCCGCGCGAGCGAACGCACGTTAGTGTTCGCGCGACGTGCGAGGTTCGTCGAGGACGGGAGGCACGCAGGTGGCAGACGGCGCCGAGGACGCATCATCGCTCGAGTTCCGGCCCTACGACCGCGCCTGGGAGGACTTCCCCCTCGGCACCTTCGTGCGGACCCGGGGGATGACGGTCACCGAGACCCATATCGTCAACTGGGCGAACCTCGCCGGCGACTGGCTCCCACTGCACGTCGACCACCACGTCTCGGCGACGACGCCCTTCGGGTCGGTCATCGCCCACGGACCACTCACGATCGCGCTGTCGTTGGGCCTGGTGATCCAGAGCGGCTTCTTCGGGGACTCCGTCATCGCCTGGCTGGGCCTGGACGAGGTCCGGCTGCCCCGGCCGGTCCTGCCGGGTGACACGATCTCCGTCGGCGCCGAGGTGGTCGAGCACGTCGTGACCTCCAAGCCGCACCGGGGGCGCATCAGCCTGAGCTACGACGTGCGCAACCAGCGCGACGAGGTCGTGCTCACCTTCCGCTCCGGCTTCCTGATGTACCGGCGGGACGTCCCGGACGCCAAGCCGTCAGGCGAGACGGGGTGAGCTTCGCGTGCACGGGGTCGCTCTTGGTCGCCGCGCCGGACCGGTGCTAGCGTTGGCCCGTACGAACGTTAGTTTTTGCCTGGCCCGGTCGGCTGACCACGGCCCGGCCCGCACCGCATGTGCGGACCACGACGAACGGGTGGCACGGGACGCCGGTGCGCTGGCCGGCGGGTGAGGAGACCAGGGTGAGCGAGGACCACGACGCTGGCGCCTTGCACGAGCGTGCCCGTCAGGCCAACGCGTCGGCGCGGCTCGGCGGCTCCGAGAAGCACCGCAACAAGCAGCTCGCCGCCGGCAAGATGCTCGTCCGCCAGCGGCTCGAGAAGCTCTTCGACGGGGACTGGGAGGTCGAGGACGGTCTGCTCACCCGCACGGGCGAGGGCCTGCCCGGTGATGCGGTGGTCACCGCCTTCGGTCAGGTGCACGGCCGCACCGTCGGGGTCATCGCCAACGACTACACCGTCAAGGCGGGGACCTGGGGCCACAAGACCTTCAAGAAGATCACCCGCCTGCAGGAGCAGGCCGTGGAGCTGGGTGCGCCCATCGTCTACCTCGTCGATTCCGCGGGCGCCCGCATCACCGAGCAGTTCGAGTCCTACGTCGGTCGCAGCGCCTGGGGGAACATCTTCTACAACCAGATCCAGGTCTCCGGGCGCGTCCCGCAGCTGTGCGCGATGTTCGGCCCGTCGCCGGCAGGCTCGGCCTACATCCCGGCGCTGTGCGACCTGATCGTCATGGTCGAGGGCGAGGCCACCGCCTACCTCGGCTCCCCGCGGCTCGCGGAGATGGCGACCGGCGAGAAGGTCACCCTCGAGGAGATGGGCGGCGCCCGGATGCACTGCACGAAGTCCGGGCTCGGTGACGTGCTGGTCACCGACGAGGACGCGGCCATCGCCGCCCTGCGCGACTACCTCACCTTCGTGCCGGACCACTGGGAGGGCGAGCAACAGCTACGCCCCCCCGCCGCCCCCGCGAACCCGACCCCGATCGAGGAGATCGTCCCGGCCCGGGAGAACCTCGCCTTCGACATGCACGAGCTGATCCACGCGCTCGTGGACGCCGACTCGTGGTTCCCGATGAAGGGGCTGTGGGCCAAGGAGCTGGTGACCGGTTTCGCGCGGCTCGGCGGCCGGCCGATCGGCATCGTCGCGAACAACTCCAAGTTCCGCGGAGGGGTGATCTTCCCCGACTCCTCCGACAAGGCTGCCCGGTTCATCTGGCTGTGCAACGCCTACAACATCCCGCTGCTGTTCCTGCAGGACATCTCTGGGTTCATGATCGGCTCCGCGGTCGAGAAGCAGGGCATCATCCGCCACGGCGCGAAGATGCTCTACGCCGTCTGCGAGGCCCGGGTGCCGCGCATCGCGGTCATGGTCCGCAAGGCCTACGGCGGTGGCTACCTCGCGATGTCCGGCGCGCCGACCAACCCCGACGCGCAGCTCGCGCTGCCGACCGCCCGCCCGGCACTGATGGGTCCGGCCGCGGCGATCAACGCGATCTACGCCCGCAGGCTCGACGAGATGGAGGACCTCGACGAACGGCGGGCCTTCGTCATGGACAAGCAGGCCGAGTACGAGGAGGACATCGACATCTTCCAGGTCGCCTCCGACAACTCGGTCGAGGCGGTGGTCCCCGGTGACGAGCTGCGCGAGGAGCTCATCCGCCGCTTCCACCTCTACAGCCGCCGTCCGGTCCGCCCGCACGACCGCCGCAACGGCGTCTACCCGGTGTGAGGTTCCGTCACCGTCCCCTCTGAGGTCCCGCCACCTCCCGTCCGGAAGGCCTGCCGTGTTCGACTCCCTCCTCGTCGCCAACCGGGGTGAGATCGCCTGCCGGGTCCTCAGCACCGCGCGTGAGCTCGGGCTTCGGACGATCGCGGTGTAATCCGAGGCGGACGCTCGAGCCCGGCACGTCGAGCTCGCCGACGAGGCGGTCGCCATCGGCCCCGCCCCGGCGGCCGAGTCCTACCTCGACGTCGAAGCCCTCGTTGGCGCGATCACCGCGACCTCGGCGGCCGCGGTCCACCCGGGCTACGGCTTCCTGTCGGAGAACGCCGGCTTCGCCCGGGCCGTCGAGGCGGCCGGCGCGGTCTGGGTCGGCCCTCGGCCTGAGACCATCGAGGCGGTCGGGGACAAGCGGGCGGCGCGTGAGGTGATGGCCGAGGCCGGGGTGCCGGTCAACGGCGGTGGTGCCGTCGATGACCCCGAGGAGGCGCTCGCGATCGCCGACCGCATCGGCTTCCCCGTCATGGTCAAGGCCGCTGCCGGTGGGGGCGGGATCGGGATGCGGATCGTGGAGGACCGCGACGCGCTGGTCGCGGCGATCCGGAGCACGAGCGACCAGGCCGCCAGGTTCTTCGGCGACGGCAGCATCCTGCTCGAGCGGTACCTGCCCAACGCCCGGCACGTCGAGCTGCAGGTGTTGGGGCTCGCCGACGGGCGCGTGGCCGTGCTCGGCGAGCGGGACTGCTCGGTCCAGCGCCGCTACCAGAAGGTCATCGAGGAGTCCCCGTCCCCGGGCGTGTCCCCGGAGCTGCGCGCTCGCATGATCAAGGCCATCAGGGTCGGCGCGGAGCACCTCGGCTACCGCAACGCGGGCACCTTCGAGTGCCTGGTCTCCGGCGACGACTTCGTGTTCCTCGAGGTCAACGCCCGGTTGCAGGTCGAGCACCCGGTCACCGAGGCCGTCACCGGACTGGACCTGGTCGCCGAGCAGTTGCGGATCGCTGCCGGCGAGCCGCCGGGCTTCGACCCCGACGCGATCACCCCGCACGGCCACGCCATCGAGTTGCGCGTCTACGCCGAGGACAGCACGCGGTTCCTACCCCGGCCCGGGACGATCGCGGGCTACGAGGAGCCGAATGGCCCGGGTATCCGGGTCGACAGCGGGTTCCGGGCCGGCGATGCGATCACGCCCTTCTACGACCCGCTGATCGCGAAGCTCGTCGCCCACGGCGAGGACCGGGCGCAGGCGATCGAGCGCGCCCGCGCGGCCGTGGACGCCTACGTCATCGAGGGGCTGACCAGCAACCTCGACTTCCTCGCCGAGGTGCTCGACGACCCGGGCTTCCGCACCGGCAACTACGACACGGGCATCGTCGCGCGCCTGCGCGCCTGAGCGCGCCCGGTACGACGGTGCTCTTGACCCCCAGACAGCTACGCAGCACCCCCGCGCCTTCCGCCCGCCGGCGGAACCGAGCACACCCTTCCAGGAGCGAGCCATGACCGAGATGCGCGCCGAGATGGCGGCCAACGTGTGGAAGATCGTCGTCGCCGACGGCGATGCGGTCGCCGCCGGCGACACCCTCGTCATCCTCGAGTCGATGAAGATGGAGATCCCCGTCGAGGCGGAGGCGACCGGCAAGGTCACCCTCGCCGTCGAGGAGGGTCAGGCCATCGACGAGGACGACCTCATCGCGACGATCCAGTGACCGGCGTTTCCGGGGACCTGCCGCCGCTGTCCGCCGACCAGTTGCTGGCTGCGACCCCCCTCGCGGGTATCGAGCCGCCGGTGTGGACCCCTGACGGCGACGCCGTGATCATCGCCTCGCCGCTGGGAGGCGCTACCGAACTGTGGGCGGTCCCGGTCGACGGCGGCCCGCCCGAGCGACTCACCACCGGCATGGGCTCGGTCGGCCACCTGGCCTCGGCGCTGCCGC
>JBKHDS010000088.1:0-7830 GCA_046541215.1 Nitriliruptoraceae bacterium | reverse complement strand
AGCCCGCCACCGGCAGCACAGCAGATCGATGCCGGTGGCCAGGAGCGTGGGGTCCGCGACCAGCAGCACCTCGGTCCTCCGTCACGACCCGCCCGGGGCGCTGACGTCGATGCGGCGCAGCAGCTGGGCGTTCAGCGCCACGACGACGGTGGAGGTCGACATCAGGATGGCCCCGACGGCCACGGGCAGGATGAACCCGACCGGGGCGAGGACCCCCGCAGCGAGCGGCAGCGCCACGATGTTGTAGCCCGCGGCCCACCACAGGTTCTGGAGCATCTTGGCGTAGGTGGCCTGGGAGAGCTGCCGGACGGCGACGACCCCACGCGGGTCGTCGGAGGCCAGCACCAGACCCGCGGACTCGATCGCCACGTCGGTGCCCGCGCCGATCGCGATCCCGACGTCCGCGCGCGCCAGGGCGGGCGCGTCGTTCACGCCGTCACCGACCATGCCGACGGACCGGTCCTCGGCCTGGAGCGCTGCGACCTGGTCGGCCTTGTCCTCCGGCAGCACCTCGGCGAACACCTCGTCGATGCCGAGCTCCGCCGCGACCGCGTCGGCGACCTGTTGCGCATCCCCGGTGAGCATGGCCACGGTGACCCCGGCGGCGTGGAGCTGCTCGACGGCCTCGTGGGACGCGTCCCGGATCTGGTCGGCCAGGGCCAGCGCACCGATCACCTCACCGTCGCGGACGACCGCGAGCACCGCCGCGCCGCGCCCGCGCCACTCGTCGGCACGCTCGGAGAGCTCCGGCGGGAGCTCGAGGTCGCGGTCGCGCAGCAGCGCCGGGCCACCGACGGCGATCCGGGCTCCCTCCACCTCGGCCTCCACGCCCCGCCCCGGCATGGCCTCGAGCTCCCCCACCTCAGGCAGGTCCCCGACCTCCTCCCGGGCGTGGGCGTGGATGGCTCGGGCCAGCGGGTGCTCGGATTCGGCCTCCACCGCCCCAGCGAGCCGGAGGACCTCCGCCAGCTCGACGCCCTCGACGGCGGCGGCGTCGTGCACCCGGTGCTCCCCGAGGGTCAGCGTGCCCGTCTTGTCGAACAGGATCGTGTCGATCCCTCGCATCGCTTCGAGCGCAAGGCGGTCCTTGACGAGGATCCCGGCGTCGGCGGCCTTCGACGTCGAGATCGCCGTGACCAGAGGGATAGCCAGGCCGAGGGCGTGCGGGCAGGCGATGATCAGCACCGTGACGGAACGGTCCAGGGCGAAGGCCGGCTGGCCGGCGAGCCACCACAGGGACGCGGTGACCAGTGCGGCGGTCACGGCGACGTAGAACAGCAGCGCCGCGGCACGGTCTGCCAGCTTCTGGGTCCGGGACCGGGACCGCTGCGCCTCCTCGACCATCCGCCGGATGCCCGCGAGCGCCGTGTCGTCCCCGACGGCGTCCACCTCCACGCGCAGGCTCGAGGAACCGACGACCGTGCCGGCGACCACCCGCTCGCCCTCACCGCGGTCGACCGGGGTGGACTCCCCGGTGATCATCGACTCGTCGACGTCCGCGTGCCCGTCGACGATCCGCCCGTCGGCCGGTACCCGCGAGCCGGGTCGGACCAGGACCACATCCCCGACCTCGAGCTCGGTGACCGGGACCGTCTCGGTCTCACCCTGGGGCCCGAGCCGCTCCGCCTCATCGGGCAGCAACTCCGCCAGGGCCGCGAGCGCCCCCTGGGCACGGCCGACCGCGCGCATCTCCAGCCAGTGGCCGAGCAGCATGACGGCGATGAGGAGCGCAAGCTCCCACCAGACCGCGGCGTCGAACACGCCGATCGAGGTGGCGAGCGAGGAGACGTAGGCGACGGTGATCGCCATGCCGATCAGCAGCATCATGCCCGGCTGGCGGTCCCGGATCTCCTCGAGGGCACCGGTGAGGAAGGGCCAGCCCCCGTGGAAGAACACGACCGTGCCCAGCACTGGGGAGAGCAGCGCCGCGCCCGTGAACGCCGGGGCCGTGTAGCCGAACCAGTCCTGGACGGTCGGTG
Source organism: Nitriliruptoraceae bacterium (assembly GCA_046541215.1). Classification (GTDB taxonomy): domain Bacteria; phylum Actinomycetota; class Nitriliruptoria; order Nitriliruptorales; family Nitriliruptoraceae; genus T1Sed10-7. The sequence goes on along the minus strand of JBKHDS010000088.1, from coordinate 5,851 downwards.
ACCACACGACGATCGGGATCGACAGCGCCAGCGTGACCCAGAAGCGGTCACGGAACACCGCCCCATGGTCCTGATGGCCGGCGTGATCCTGCTGGCCGTCCGGCTCGTCGCGCCGGTCCCGGCCAGCCTGCTGGCGGCCGTCCTTCGTCTCGTCGGTCGTACCGCTCGCGCTCATGCGGGCGCTTCCGCCGACCTCAAGGGTGAGCCGGAGCTGAGCAGGCGGACCACCACCGCGGTGGCGGGCACGGCCAGGAACGCACCGAGGATGCCGAGCAGGAGGCCGCCGGCGGTCACCGCGAGGAGCACGACCAGGGGGTGGAGACGGACGGCCCGGCTGAGGATGTACGGCTGGAGGATGTTCCCCTCGAGCTGCTGGACGGCGATGATCAGGCCGAGGACCAGCAACGCGGACACCAGCCCGGTGTCCGCCAGCGCCACGAGCACCGCGAGGCTGCCGGTGATGATCGCGCCGATGAGCGGGAACAGCGCCCCGAAGAAGATCAGGACCGCGAGCGGGACGGCGAGCGGGATGCCGAGCACCACCAGCCCGATCCCGATGAAGACGGCATCGACCAACGCCACCAGCAACTGGCCGCGGAAGTAGTGGCCGAGGGTGTCCCACGCCTGCTCCGCGGCTGCGCGCCAGCGCGCCCGGGCGGGTTCGACGACGAGGGTCAGGATCCCGTCGAGGAGACGGCGGCCGTCCTTGAGGTAGAAGAACAGGATGACCGTGAGCAGCAGGGCGCCGGCGACGGTCCGGGCGGCTGCGGTGCCGGCCGAGACCGCCTGCTCGAGGTAGTCGGTGACCGCCCCGAGCTGCTCCCGGGCCGACGCGAGCAGTTCCCCCGGCCCCTGCAAGCCCCAGCCGAGGGGATCCTCACGCAGGAAGTCCTCGACCTGCTCGAACCCGGAGTTGGCGGATTCGACCAGCTCCGGCAGGTCCGCAGCGACCATCATGACCATCGCCCCGATGAGGCCGGCGACCAGCAGCAGCGCGAGCAGCATCGCGAGGAGGGCCGCGAGGCTGTCGGGGACGGAGCGGGCCTTCAGCCACCGAGCGACCGGGTCGAGCAGGGTCGCGGGGAACAGCGCCAGGATCAGCGGGACGACCACGAGGCTGAGACGTCCGGCGATGATCCCCAGCAGCACCAGCACGCCCGCGAGCCCGAGTAGGGCCCAGGCAGCGCGGCCGGCTCGGGTGAGCCGCTCGTGGAGCGAGCCGTCGCTCATCGATGCCTTCCCGTGGTCAAGGGCGCTGACCGGAGCCGCGGGTCCCCGCTCAGGGCACTCCACCTCGGCGTCCCACCGTTGCCGTGGGCCTCCGGCTGTTCCCCTACTCCGACCCGACCGTGCCACCGGCGGACCCGACCCGCAACCGCCCTCCCCCGTCCGGTGGTCCCGTGTGGCACGACCCGGGAACTGGCCGGCGGCGGCAGGAGTACGGTGGCGAGCGGGTGACGGCGCGCGGCAGCAGCAGGCGTCAGGAGGCTGACCTTGGCCGACCCAGGCAACACGACAGCGGTCATCGGGGGCTTGCTGCTGGCGGGCCTGCTCGCTGAGTGGGCGGCGACGCGGTTGCCGATACCCCGCGTCTCCGTGCTCATCGTGCTCGGGGTCCTCGTCGGCCCGGTCGGCCTGGACCTGCTGCCGGACACCCGCGAGCAGTGGTTCCCGATCGCGTCCGCGGTCGCTCTGACCATGGTCGGGTTCCTGATCGGCGGGGAGTTCACCACCGGACGGCTCCGCGAGCTGGGGAGCCGCGCCGCGGTGGTCGCCCTGGTCCAGGCGCTGGCCACCGCCGTGGTCGTCAGCGGTGGACTGCTGCTCGCGGGCGTCGCGTTGGAACTGGCACTCCCGCTCGGCGGGATCGCGAGTGCGACCGCGCCGGCGGCCGTCGTCGGGGTCGTCCAGGAGTCGGACCGCCCAGGACGCTTCGGCAAGCTCCTCCTGACGATCGTCGCGATCGACGATGCTGCGGCCCTGCTCGTGTTCAGCCTGCTGCTGGCTGGGGCCACCCTGCTCGTTGGCAGCGACGACGGGACCACAGCGACCCTCCTGCCGGCCGTGCGCGAGGTCGGTGGCGGGGTCGGACTGGGGCTGGCCATCGGGGTCCCGGCGGCGTTCCTCACCGGCCGGCTCCGGCCGGGGCGGCCGATCCTCATCGAGGCGCTGGGGGTGGTGCTGCTCTGCGCGGGCCTCGCGATCCACCTCGAGGTCTCCTACCTGCTCGCCGCCGTAGCCACCGGGACCGTGGTCGCCAACCTCGCCTCCCACCACGAACGGCCGTTCCGGGAGATCGAGGGGGTGGAGTGGCCGTTCCTGGTCGTGTTCTTCCTGCTCGCCGGCGCGTCGCTGGACCTTGCGGCGCTACGCGAGGTGGGTGCCCTGGGGGTGGGCTACCTCGGACTCCGGACCCTCGGCAAGATCGGCGGCTCCTGGCTGGGCATGCGGCTCGTCGGTGCCGACCGGCTCGAGGCCCGCTGGCTCGGGGTGGCGCTGCTCCCCCAGGCCGGGGTCGCGCTCGGCCTGGCGCTGCTCGCTGAGCAGCGGCTCCCCGAGGCGGGTGCCGAGGTGCTCGCAACCGTGGTGGCGACCACGGTGGTCTTCGAGCTCGTCGGCCCACTCGGCACGCGGCTCGCACTGCTGCGGACCCCGTGATCGTCGCGACACCTGCAGCCCCCCGGCGCCCGGTTGGATGGCGGCCGCAGTGAGCCCACCGCCGGCCCCGCGCACGGGAGACTCAGGAGCGACCGTGCGAACCCGCTGCCGGGCTCCGCAGGAGGAGCGGGACGCCGGCGAGCACCGGGAGCCAGGTCGCGATGACGCGGTAGACGAGCACGATCGAGGTCGAGAGCCTGGCGCCGTACCCGAGGGTCACGAACGCACCCACCATGCCGCCCTCCACGAACCCGAGACCACCCGGGGTGACGGGGATCGCGGTGGCCAACTGCGTGACGCCGAAGCCGACGAGCAGGGCGCTCAGTCGGGGGGTGGCGCCGAGCGCGAGGAAGACCAGCGCGAGGGAGGCGATGTCGGCCAACCACTTCAGCAGAGCCCAGGCAGCGATGGCCCCGAGCTGGCCCCGGCCGGGTGGATCCTCGGTGACCGAGCGCAGCGAGGCACGCCAGTCATCGACGCGCACCGCGAGCGCGTCATGGCGACGGGTGACCCAGGCGACGATGCGATCGCCGGTGGGTGGGGAGCGCAGGATGGCCACGATCCCCGCCACGATCGCGAGCAGCAGGACCAGCGCTGGGACGGCGAGGAGGAGCGAGAGCGCGGGCAGGTCACCGGCGACGAAGGCCGTGACGATGCCCACCGCGCCCAGGGCGGCGATCGTGGTGAGCGAGATCGTCGAGCCGAGCGCGACGGCTGCGGTCGCTCCCGGTCCGCTCATCCCGAGCACCACCAGCCGCCGGACGGCCAGGGCGTTACCCGCCCAGCCACCCCCCGGGAGGGTGTGGCTGAGGGTGAACGCCGGCATGGACACGGCCAGGGAGGCCCGCACGCCGAGCGAGCCACCCACGGCTCTCACGCTCGCGGCGTACACCCGACCCCACAGCACCACCACCGCCACCTGCAGAGCGGCGGCCGCGGCCAGCGGCAGGGGCGCGATGCGGCTGAAGGTCGACTGCGCCTCCCCGATGCCCACAGCCACCAGCGTTACGGCGTAGGCCGCGATGGCGAGCAGCAGGCCCGACAGCCACCACCTCGGCGACCGGAGCACACGACCGACGGCCGTGGGACCCTCGTCGCTCGTTTCGCTCATCCCTCGCCCGGTCGGTGTGGCTCGATGCCGACGACGAGGGTAGGCACGCACCGGCCGGGTGCGGTCGGGTCCGGCCCGGTCCTAGGACGACGCGTCCTGCGCCTGGTCGTCGTAGGCCGAGTGGTAGACCACCTCGTAGCTGCGCGCGTTGTTCGTGATGGTCGCGGAGATGAGCGCCGCGACGGGCAGCGCCACGAAGGCACCGACGGCCCCAGCGATCGCGCCGCCGGCGAGCGCTGCCCCGAACGCCACCGCACCGTTCAGCGACATGGTGTTCGCGCTGATCCTCGGGCTGAGCCAGTAGTTCTCGATCTGCTGGTAGACCACCGCGTAGCCGAGCACGACGAGGGCCGAGACCAACCCCTGGAACGCGAGCGTCAGCAGGATCGGGACGGCCGCACCGATGTAGGTCCCGATCGCGGGGATGAACACCGACACGAACCCGCCGAACGCCGCGAGCGGGAGAGCGAGCGACAGCGGCAGGCCGACCAGCAGCATCGTGACGAGGAACCCTGCCCCGTTGATGGCCATCAGGATCAGCCGTGAGTAGAAGTACCCGCCGGTCTGCAGGATCGCCTGGTCCCACGTCCACCCGATCCGCTCCTGCGTCTTCGGGTTGAACAGCCGCAGCACCGCCCGCTTGACGCGGGGTGCGTCCGCGGTGAGGTAGAAGGTGAACATCGCGACCGTGGCGAGGTTGAAGACCAGACCGATGCCGGTGGTCGCGAGACCCAGGAGCTCGCCGAAGGGCTCAGCGCCGAAACCGGCCACCGCCGCGCCCAGACCGCCTGCCTCGCCGGCCACGGTCTCCGAGGTCAGCGGGAACCCGAAGCTCGAGGTGGTCCACGAGTTGAGCTCCTGGAACCAGTCCGCGCCGTTCGCGGCGATCAGTTCACCGAGCTCACCGATGGCCGGGACGAGGACGAGCACCATGAGCAACAGCACGCTCACCCCGGCGAGGTAGATCACGCCGACGGCGGCACCGCGCCGCCAGCGGTTGCGCTGCACGAGCCACCGGACCGCCGGGTCGAGGGCGAGGCTGAAGAAGAACGACAGCGCGAGCATCGACAGCAGCCCGCGCGCCGCGAGCCCTGCCCGCACGAGGACCAGGGTCAGCAGGATCGCCCCGATCGTCTGCCAGATGGTGCGGGACGCGAGCTCGATGCGCACGACCTGGAGCGGGGGCTCGGGACCGCGCGCTCGTAGGGGCTGCTCAGGCAGTGCCGTCGGCTGCTCATCCATGACGCACTCCCGCGTTGCGTGCCTGACCGCTCGACACCGGCGACGACGTGCTCGGGGGCGGGTGAGGTTCGGCGGTGCGCGAAGGGTAGGCGTCGCACCCGCCGCGGCGAGGGACCCGCCACCTCCCATGCACCCGATGGCGATAAGGCTCTCCTTACCTACCAACGTCGTCGTGCGGCTACCCTGCCGCGGCACGAGCTCGGGCCGTCCGATCCGCCGACCGACCTGGGGAACCTCACGATGAGCGAGAAGCTCCAGAAGCGCACACGCAAGGCACGCCTGGACACCATGGAACGGCACGTGCTCGTCTGCACCGATGACGACTGCGGCGGTGGCAAGGTCGCCAAGGAGCTGCGGCGGTCGATCGCGGCCCACGGTCTGCGCAGCACGGTGTCGGTCGCGAAGGTCGACTGCTTGCAGATCTGCACCAAGGGCACCATCGCGGTGGTCTACCCGGAAGGCACGTGGTACGCCGGGCTCAAGCCGGACCGGGTCGAGCAGTTGGTCACCACGCACCTGCGGGACGGTGAGGTCGTGGAGGACCTGCTGTTCCACCGCAACCAGCTCGGCCATGGCTGCTGGCGCACCGACGGCCACGACACCGTCCGACGCGCCGGCTGAGGATCCAGCTCGCGAAGACACGGCCTGCACGCCGCGGCGACGATCGACGGGTCGCCCACCGTCCCCGCAACGCGACGTTGTCCTCCGATCAGATCCCGTCGTCACCGTCGTAGACCGCGAGGGTCTCGCGTAGCCGCGCCAGCCGGTCGGCGGTGCGCGGGTCGTCCGGTCCGAAGGTGTCCAGGCCGTCGAGGTAGGAGCGGACGGCCATCACCAGGA
>JBKHDS010000087.1:0-7838 GCA_046541215.1 Nitriliruptoraceae bacterium | reverse complement strand
CCCGCCGTGTCCCCTTCGCGCCGTCCCCTGCTCGCCCTGGTCGCGCTCGCGCTGACCGCCGTCCTCGCTGCCTGCACCGGGACCGACACCGAGGCACCGGACGCCGCAGCGGAGACCACCGCTCAGGCGGCCGCACCCGGGGTGGTGACCGTGGACGCTGGCGAGGCGGTCACGCTGCTCACCGAACGCGACGATCTGGTCGTGGTGGACGTCCGTACACCGGAGGAGTTCGCGGCCGGGCACGTCGCCGGCGCCGAGCTGCTCGACATCTACGACCCGGCCTTCCGCGACGGGGTCGACGAGCTCGACCGCGACGGTGCCTACCTCGTGTACTGCCGCTCCGGCAACCGCAGCGGGCAGGCGGCGGCGCTGATGGAGGAGCTCGGGTTCTCCGAGGTGTACAACGCCGGCGGGCTCGACGCGTTGGCGAGCGCCGGCGCGAGCATCGACCGCTGACGCGGACTGGCACGTCGCTGCGGCGAGGTGAGGCCGCGGCAGGGCCGCCGTCAGGCGATCAGTTCCAGGGCAGCGCGCTGCGCTCCTGCCAGTAGGCCGACGGCGCTCGCGCGACCGACGCGAGCTCGTCCAGAAGACCGGCGGGGAGCCGGAGCTCGGCGCCCTGCAGGTTGCTCTCGAGCTGCGCGACGGTCGTCGCGCCCGAGAGTACGACGTGGGACCACGGCTGGGCGATGGCTGCGGCGATCGCTAGCGCGTCCACCCCGACCCCGAGCTCACGGGCCGCAGCCGTGACCGGCGCGGGCGGCTGCCCCCGCGGGGTGAGCCGGCCGTTCGCGACGGCCTCCTTGACGATGACGCCCCACCCCGCCGACGCCGCCTCGGCGAGCACGGGCCCGACGGAGGGTTCGAGCAGGTTCCAGGTCGCCTGCACCGATCCGAAGGGCCCTCCTCGGGCAGCTGTGACCTCGAGCGCCCGCCGCAACGTGTCCGCCTGCGCAGGACCGGTGAGCGACAGGCCGACCACCACCCCGCGCGTCGAGAGCTCCGTGAGGGCATCGAGCACCTCGCCGTCATCCAGCACGCCGGACTCCAGGGACGCCGAGTGGATCTGGTAGAGGTCGAGGTGGTCGCGCAGCAGCTCCCCCGTCTCCGCCAGCTGCCGCCTGAAGGTCGCGATCGAGTGGTCCTTGATCTCGTGGGTGTCGGCGTCGACCTGCCACCCGGCGACGTAGGTGTAGCCCCACTTGGAGCCGACGGTGAGCGTCGCTGCACGAGCTGGATCGGCACGGAGCCAGTCGGCGAGGAACGCCTCGGCGTAGCCGTAGGACCGGGCTGCATCGAGGTAGCGGACACCGGCGTCGTACGCCCGATCCAGCACCTCACGGGTACGGGCCGCCAGGCCCGCGACGCTGCGGTCGTGGGCGATGTCCCCGCCGTGGCCGAGCGTGATGTAGCCGGGCCGGCCGAGCGCGGCGAGACCGATCCCGAGCTCGGTGACCTCGAGCCCCGTCCGGCCGAACGCGATCGGTTCCACGGCTGCACCTCCTGGTCGGCTCTCGCCCACCCCGACGCTAGCGGGGTAGCGCGGCCAGCCCCGCCCAGCCCCGGCCGCCCCGCCCGATCCCTTGGCCCGGTCCAGGACCCGGATCCGCAACGCGCGACCCGCACGCCCGACCCGCAACACGCGACCCGCACGCCCGACCCGCAACACGCGACCCGCACGCCCGAGCCGCAACGCGCGACCCGCAACACCCGACCCACGGCCTCGGACCGACCGCGGACGCAGGACCTCCGACCCGTGCCTGAACACGCGAGCTCAGGCAGCCTGCTGGCAGGACCGTCCGCGTGCCGTGACCGGGTGGACCGTTGGCACAACCACACGCCACGCGGCACGCGCCCCGCCCACCACCGTCCGATCCGACCTCGACCTCCCGGGGGTGACCGAGTGCCCGTTCGACCTCCCGGAAGTGACGACCGTCGCGCCGACGCCCGTGCCGGCCTGGACGGTGCCGTCGCCCTCGGTCTCATCCTGATCGCGGTCGGTGTGGTGCTCACCCTCGACAACCTCGGACTCGTGTCCGCGCCCGACCTCCTCGCGGGCTTCTGGCCCGTGGCGGGCGCGGTCGTGGGCGTCTGGCTCGTGGTCGGCGGCAACGCCGTCGTCGGCCTCTTCGTGGTTGCGGTCAGCGGCGTCCTGCAGCTCTCGGTCCTGGACCTCGTACCAGCCAGCATCGGCCAGCTCGTCCTTCCGAGCATCCTGCTCGTGCTCGCAGGGGCGTTCCTCCAGGCTGGCCGGCAGGTCCGGGCCGCGCGCGTGACCTGGGCGGCTGCGCTCGAGCAGGCGGCCCAGGCCGGTCGGCCGGGCGCTCCCATCCTCGCGCCGACGGCGACGGCGGTCCTCGCGGACGCCGTCCTGGTGGTGGACGACGTCGTCCCCGAAGGTGGGCGGGTCGTGGTGAGCGCGACCTCGGTGCTGGGCGACGTCCGTATCGAGGTGCCAAGCGGCTGGCGGGTCGAGGACCACCTCACCCGGGTGCTCGGCGACGTGGACCTCCCGCAACCACGCGGCGCTGCGAGCGAGGACGCGCCGGTCGTGCTCCTGCACGGCCTGACGCTGCTCGGGGATATCGAGGTGGTGGAGTCCACCCGCACCGCCGGCAGTGGAGGTGCGACCGATCCCACGTCCCTCCGAGCGGCGCGGCGGGGTGAGCCGAACGACCCGGCCCCCGGACCGGAGCCGTCGGCCCCCGCACCGGACCCGTCGCCCCCCGGACCGGAGCCGTCGGCCCCTGGAGCGGACCCGTCGCCCCCTGGACCGGACGCGGTGCCCCCCGGACCGGACCCCCGAGGGCCCAGCGGTGCGGTGGCCGCAGCCCAGCGCCCGCTCGCCTCGGGCCTGACGACCGTCGGCGTGCTCCTGCTGCTGGCCGGGGTGAGCCGCTTGCTGGTGGACCTGGGGGTACTCCCGACATCGGCGGCCGACGCGCTGCGCACCTGGTGGCCGGCCGTGCTGGTCGGCGCTGGCGGCTGGCTCGTCTTGGCCGGCCGTCGCGCGCTCGGGGCGGTCGCGCTCATCCTCGGCGTCCTGCTGCTCGCGCCCCGCGTGATGCCTGCGGCGTTCATCGTCCCGGCGCTCCTCATCGTGATCGGGCTCGTGCTCCTCCTCGGGGCGGGCCGCGGACGGCGCTGGTTGGTCGGCAGACCGGGCGTCGTCGCGCTCTTCGATGACCAGCGCGACCGCGACGACGGCCGACCCGCAGCACACGCCTTCGTTGCGGTGTTCGGCGACGCGGACGGCCGCCTCGATCCGGATACGGCCGCGGAGGGCCCGATCGAGTGCTTGGCGGTGTTCGGGACGGTGACGGTCGTCGTGCCACCTCAGGTTCAGGTCACCGTCGCCGGGACAGCGATCCTCGGTGATGTCCGGACACCCGTCCCTCCGACGGCACCGATCCGCACGGTCGTCCCGGTCCGCGCGACCGCGATCCTCGGCGACGTGCGCCTGGAACGGGGCTGACGCCCGACGGCGCCACCGACCCCAGTCGCCCTGCGGTACCGGCGCGGACGCCCTCCCCCGTCACGATGAGCGGCCAGCGCACGCTCCCCAAACATCTGCACGGCGCAACCGATACGTATCGGGCCGACCTGGCGAACCCGGGCCGGTCGCCGCGAGGTCCGCCGTGCGACCTGGACCCGTGACCGAGGAGGACCCGCGTGGATCGTCTGTTCGATGGACTCGCCGCCGCCGTATCCCGCCGACCCGTCGTGGTGCTGCTGAGCGTGTTCCTGCTGACCGGGGTGCTCGGGTTCTTCTCCGGCCAGGCCGAGCAGGACGACGGTGTCACGGTGGACAACGAACTGTCCGCAGCCCTGACGACCCTCGACGAGACCTTCAGCGACCCGCAGTCGGTGCTCCAGGTCGTGATCGAGACCACCGACGGATCCGACGTCCGCAACACCGACGCGCTGCGGGCCAGCCTGGACATCCAGGAGGCCATCCGCTCCAGCGACCTCGCGGACACGCTGATCAGTGGCGAGCAGCAGCCTGCCATCGCCTCCTTCCTCGGCGGGGCCGAGACCGCGATCGCGATGGCCGGTATGGACCCCGCGACGTTGGACGACGCCGGGCTCCGCGACCTGCAGGACGAGGCCATCGCGCAGCTCCCGCCCGAGGTCGCCGGGTTGTTCGAGGGGCTGCTCGGCGAGGGCGAGCCCCCGACCGCGGGGCTGATGCTGGTGTTCCAGCGCACCGACGGCCTCGACGAGACCGAGGCCACCGAGCTCCAGCGTGAGCTCGCCACGATCATCAGCGAGGTCGAGGTCGCGGACCGCCTCCAGGTCGACCCGTTCTCCTTCGGGCTGCTGCTGACGAGCGGGGACCCCGGACCGGAGATCGGCCGGCTGTTCGGGACCGCCTTCCTGATCATCCTCGTCGTCCTGTTCTTCGTGTACTGGATCAGGCCGGAAGCTGGCCAGCGCCTGCGGATCGGGCGTCGCACCGCCGCGGACGTGGGGCTGACCCTGGTCGTGATCGGCCTGTCGGTCGTGTGGATGCAGGGCCTGGGCGTCCTGCTCGGCCCCGACTACGCGGGATTGATCAGCTACTTCTCCCCCCAGACCCAGATCGTCCCCATCCTCATCATCGGGCTCGGTGTCGACTTCGCCATCCACCTGCTCGCCCGCTACCGCGCCGAGGTCGGCGGTGGCCTGAGCCCCGATGCCGGCTTCGCCCGCTCCGCCCGCACCGTCGGGCTGACGCTGCTGCTGTGCACGGCAGCCACCGCCATCGGCTTCCTCACCAACCTCGCCAGCCCGGTCGACTTCCTGGCGACGCTCGGCGTGCTCGCGGCGACCGGCATCGTCGCCGCCTTCGCCCTGACGATGACCTTCCTGCCGGCGGTCCGCCTGCTGCTCGACCGGCGTGCTGCGGCGAAGGGCGTGCTCCCCGTCCAGGCGCTCGGCACCCAGAAGGACGCGACCCTGCCGCGCGTGATCGGACGGACCGCCTGGCTCGCGGAGCACGTGCCCGTCCAGACACTCGCGGTCGGCACGCTGTTGGTGGTGCTTGGCGGCTACGGCTTCACCCAGCTCGATAGCGAGTTCAACCTCACCGACTTCGTCCCTCAGGACGAGCCGCTGCTCGAGGTGTTCGACACGATCAGCACCGACTTCGGCGGTGGCTTCGAGGAGACGACCGAGGTGCTCCTGCGTGGTGATCTCGCCACCGTCGAGGCGCACAACGCCCTCGTCGATGCCCTCGCGCGCTCGGCCGACGTCACCTTCGTGGAGACGCTGGGGGGCCAGGCCGATGCCACCTCGATCGTCTCGGTCCTGGGTCAGGCCCTCGACACCGAGGGGCTGGCGGACCCGCTCCGGGAGCTCGGGGTCCAGCCCGATCTCACACTCGCCGAAGGCTCGGACGTCGCGGCGATCTACGACCTGCTGCTCACCGAGGTGGAGGCTGCCTCGACCGTGCTGTCACGGCAGGACGGGGAGGCGCTGGGCCGCATCAGCCTACGCACGAGCGCCAGCCAGGCCGGCGCCGCCGAGCTCGCTTCCGACCTGGCCACGGCCTTCGCCCCGGTCGAGGACGCGGGCATCGAGGCGGTCCCGGTCTCGCAGCAGATCCTGCAGGCCCGCATCGGGGCCGACATCGAGGCCTCGCAGATCTCCTCGCTCCTGATCGCCCTGGGCGCGGCGATGCTGCTGCTCGTGATCCACTACGCGATCGCCAACCGCCGCCCGCTCGTCGGGGTCATCACGGTGCTCCCGGTCGGCCTCGTGCTCGCGTTGACCTTCGGGACCATGGCGCTCACCGGCATCCCGCTGAACCCCGTCACCGCCACGCTCGCCGCGCTGTCGATCGGGATCGGGGTGCCCTTCACGATCCACGTCACCTCGCGCTTCCTCGAGGAGCGTCGTGTGCTGTACGACGGGATGACCGCGCTGCGCCGGACGGTGTCCCAGACCGGCGGGGCGCTGGCAGGCTCGGCGCTGACGACCGCCATCGGCTTCGGGGTGCTCGTCACCTCGACGTTGGTGCCCTTCGAGCAGCTCGGGTACGTGATCGTGTACGCGATCATCTACTCCGTCGTGGCATCCATCCTGATCCTGCCGTCCATGCTGGCGCTGTGGGACGGGTTCGACCGTGGGCGGCACGGGAACCCGGCGGCCGGTCGGCTCGAGGCACCGGAGCCGACCGAGGCACCGGTGGGCTGAGGCGCCGGCCGGCCCGGCTGGCCGGCCGGTCAGTCAGCGGTCGTGGTGCGCTGCTCATCGACGAGCACGCGCACCACGTCACGGATCGAGACCACGCCGGTCACGATCCCGCGGCGTGCCACGGCGAGGTGACGCACCTGGGCGTCGCTCATGGCGGCTGCCGCGTCGAGCACGCTGGAGGCCTCCTCGACCTGGATGACGTCCGAGCTGGCGTACTCCCGCACGCGCGTGTCGTCGAGGTCGACGTTCTCCGCGATCGCGGTCACCACGTCGCGTTCGGAGATGACCCCGCGCACTCCGCGGGCGTCGACGACCACGAGCAACCCGACCCCGTCGGCGGCGAGCGCGTTGGCCGCCTCCCGCAGCGTGGCGGTCGGGCTGATGGTGGCCACGGGCGCACCGACCAGCCGACCGATGGGGTCGTTGAGGGTGATCTCCGGCATCCTCGGGCTCCTCGCAGGATCGGCATGTCAGCCGTGGGCCCCGGATCGCGCGGCCCGTCCGCTCCCATCGGAGGCTAGCGGTCGCTGCCCGTGGCGACGGCGCCAGCCAAGCCGGACCGGCCCCGACGCCGCAGCACAGCGGCGGACCGTCGCCGACGCCGCAGCACAGCGGCGGACCGTCGCCGACGCCGCAGCACGGCGGCGGACCGTCGCCGGTACCGGACCACGGCTGATCGCCTCAGCCCGGCCAGACCGCGACGAGCAGTGGGGCGAGCACGAGCGCAGGCAACAGGTTGGCGACCCGGAGACGCCGGAGCTCGAGCAGGCGGATGCCGATCGCCATGACCAGGAACCCGCCGGTCGCGGTCAGGGCGGCGAGCATCGGTTCGGTCATGACCGACTGCAGCGCCCCGGCGGCCAGCGTCACCGAGCCCTGGAGCGCCACGAGGGGCAGGACGGAGAAGGCCACGCCGATGCCCAGCGCGGACCCGAAGGCCAGGGCCGCGAACCCGTCGAGCATGGACTTGACCGCCAGGAGTTGGAAGCTGTCGGTCAGCCCGTCCTGGAGGGCACCGAGGATGGCGAGCGGTCCGACGCACACGATCAGGCTCGTGACGACGAACCCCTCCACGAACCGCTGCCGTGGGTCGAGGAGGTCGGGGGGGTCGGCGTGCGCGGCGGAGCGCGACGCTGCCACCGCATCCGCCTCCCCCGCAAGCTCCGGCGAGGCCGGTCGGGCGTCCGGCCCGGCCCCCACCGCGTCCGGGTCCGGCCCACCCCGCACGACGCGATCACGGAGCCAGCCACCGAACCGCTCGAGCCGCCCCTCGATGTCCAGGACCTCACCGAGGACGCCACCGACGAGCAGCGAGCCGAGGATGACGAGCACCGCCGCGGTCCCGAGCTCCTGCTCGAGCTCTCCGCCGAAGGCCCCGAACGCATCGGAGACCCCGAGCGCGAGCACGAACACCCCGAGCACGTCGGTCACGGTGGAGCGGATCGACGCCGTCAGCCGGCCCCCCAACAGGGTGCCGAGCCCGGCGCCGACCACGATGGCGGCAGCGTTGACGAGGGTTCCGGTCATCCGGCGACCCTACCGCCGGCTCGGGTCGGGTCGATCTCACCCGCGGCGGTGCGGTCCCGCACCTCGGCCGGATCAGGCCGTCGGGTCGATCTCACCCGCGGCGGTGCGGTCCCGCACCTCGGCCGGATCAGGCC
>JBKHDS010000086.1:0-7847 GCA_046541215.1 Nitriliruptoraceae bacterium | reverse complement strand
GGGGTGGAGAAGTTCGACCACACGAAGGGCTACAAGTTCTCGACCTACGCGACCTGGTGGATCCGGCAGGCGCTGACCCGGGGCACCGCCAACAAGGCGCGCTCGGTGCGGCTGCCGGTCCACGTCCACGAGCTGGTCGCCAAGGTCCGTCGGGCCGAGTTCGAGCTGCTCCAGGTGCTCGGCCGCGACCCGACCGACGCCGAGGTGGCGGAGACGCTCGGGATCACCACCAGCCGGTTGCTGGAACTGCGCCTGGCGGGACGAGAGATCACCTCCCTGGACCGCACCGTCGGCGAGGACGGGGACACGACCCTCGGTGAGCTCGTCCAGGACGAGGACGCGCCCGATCCGGAGCTGTGCGCCACCACCGAGCTCGCCCGCCTGGAGCTGCTCGCGACCCTCGAGGAGCTCCACGAGCGCGAGCGGGGGGTCCTGGAGCTGCGCTACGGCCTCTCCGGTGAGGACCCCGCGACGCTCGAGGAGATCGGTGAGCGCTACGGCGTCACCCGGGAGCGGATCCGCCAGATCGAGAAGAACGTGCTCGCCAAGCTCCGCCACCCCGCCCACGCCGAGCGGCTGCGGGCGCTGTCGGAGGATCGCTAGGCACCGGGGTCGGCGACGGCGACACTGAAGTCCCGCCCGTCACCTGCCGATGAGCGATCAGAGGCCCCCGCACCGGGGGCCGAACCGCTGGAGCCACCGCATGCCCCACGAGCGGGCCGACGTGCACCGAGCGAGTCGGCGTAGCCGCGCGCACACCGCCTGGCTGGTCGCCGCCCTGCTGTGCGGCCTGCTGGGCGGTGCCGTCGGGGGGCTCGCCGGTGCCGTCCCGGCTGCGGGCGACGAGCTCAGCCGCTCCCGCGGGGCGCTCGAGGAGGCGACCCGATCGCTCGCCGAGCTGCGCACCGAGGTGCAGCGCGTGACCGACGAGGTCGCCGCTCTGGACGATGAGCTCCGGACCGCCACGACCGAGCAGGCACGGCTGGCCTCCGAGCTGGAGAGCGCCGAGGTGGAGCTCGCCGAGCGGCGTGAGGACGTCGCGCAGGCGCGTCGCGCCGTCGCCGACCGCGACAGGGCGCTCACCGCGGCGCTCCAGGCCTGGCGGTCCGGTCGGGCGCAGATCGCCGCGCGCGCCGTCGACCTCTACAAGCGTGGCAGCGGTGTCGGCTCCGAGGTCCTCGTGCGCGGCGTCGTCCAGGCCACCGACTGGCACGAGGTCGGGGTCACCCTGGAGACGGTCACACGGCTGGCCGAGGACGATCGGACGACGGTGGAGGAGAGCGCGACCCTGACCCGCGAGCTGGCGGAGCTTCGGGCGGCGGCGGACACCGCCCGTGCCGAGGCCGCCGATCACGAGCGGGCCGCGGCCGGAGCCCGCGACGAGGTGGCCCGGCTCGCTGACGCCGCCGCAGCCACCGCCAGCACGATCGCGGCCACCCTCGAGGACCGCACGCACCTGCTCGCCCGGCTCGAGGCCGACGAGGAGGCCCGGGCGGTGCTGGTGGCCGACCTCGAGGCTGCGGTCGCCCGGCTGGAGCTGGCCGCCAGCCGCGTGTTCGTGCCGGTCGAGGTGGATCTCGACCCCTACGGCCCGGCGCCCGCGTGGGCCGCTGGGCTGCCGGGGGGCGGACCGCGGTGGGCTGCGGCGATCGACGCGACCGCGCGCCGCCACGGCCTCGACGGCCGCCTGTTCGCCGCCCTGGTGTGGTCGGAGTCCGGGTTCTCCCCGGGGGTGGTCTCCCACGCCGGGGCCCTCGGGCTCGCGCAGCTGATGCCGGGCACCGCGGCCGGGCTCGGGGTCGATCCGCGCGACCCGCTCGAGAACCTCGACGGTGGCGCCCGCTACCTGCGCACCCAGCTGGACGCCTTCGGCCGCGTGGACCTCGCCCTGGCCGCCTACAACGCCGGACCAGGGCGGGTGCGGCAGGCCGGCGGCGTCCCCGACATCGTGGAGACCCAGCTGTACGTGACCCGGGTGATCCAGCGCTACGAGCGCCTGCTCGGCTGAGCTCACGCCGGCGCTGCGGCGGCGGTCCGACCGGCACGCACCGCGACCGCGAGCGGGACCGCGCCCGATGCGGTCACACGATGCGGCCACCGGCACGCCAGTACTCGCCCGCGGCACGGTCGAGCAGGCCCTCGTCGACCAGCGCCCGGCGCAGCGTCGCGTGGTCGTCGTGGAAGCGCCGCAGCCGCTCGTTGACCGCCGCCTCCGGGTAGCGGATCCCGGGCTCGAACTCGAGCGCCAGGCGTTCGAGCACCACGAGCCGCTTGGAGCGCGCCGCCGGGAGCTCCACGAGCCGATCACCGCGGAAGAAGCGCGCGAGGACCGCCGCCTCCTCCGCGGTCATGCCGAAGGCGACCCGGGGGCTGGCCGGCGCGTCGCGCGGCAGCGTCCGGGCCAGCTCCGTCCAGGCCCCGAGCTCGAGGGTGTAGCGCCCGTCGCGCTCCTCGACCAACCCTGCCTGCACGAGCGGCGCGAGCACCCGCAGCACCTCCGGCCCGGCGAGGTCGTGGCGTGCCGCGAGCTCGGCGCTGGTGCGGGCGTGGCCGACCACGTCACCGAGCACCCGCAGGCGGTCGGGGTCGAGCAGCAGCCGGAGCAACGCGAGGGGATCCATGGGGGCAGGGGTACCCGAGCGGGTACCGTCCCGCAGCCTGCCGCCCGCCGCGAGGTCCCGTCCATGTCAGCAGCCGACCCCCGCGGGGCCTCCCGAGCGCGCGTGGTGCTGGGGCTGGTCATCGGGATGCTCGCCATCTCCACCGCGGCGATCCTCGCGCGGGTCGCGATGGGTCCCGAGGCGCGGCTGTCGAGCGCGGCCCCGGGCATGGCACCGGCCCTGGCCATCGCCTTCTGGCGCACCACCCTCGGGGCGGTCGCGCTCGCCCCGGCGGCCTGGCGGCAGCGTGGACGCTCCCCCTCGGGCGGCGCGCGGCGCCGCCAGCTCATGGTCGGCGGCGTCGCTCTCGGCCTCCATCTGCTGCTGTTCCAGGGCGCGCTGACCCTGACGAGCGTCGCCTCGACGGTGACCCTGACCACGATGTCGCCCCTGTTCGTGGCGCTGGGTGGCTGGTGGCTGCTCGGGGAACGGACCACCCGGCGGGCCTGGCAGGGCATGGCGCTCACCGTCCTCGGCGCGCTCGTCATCGGGGTCGCCGACGCGACGGGCTCCAGCGGCGGTGCCGGGGTCCTGATCGGGGACGCGATGGCGCTCGGCGCGGCGATCGCGGGCAGCGCCTACCTGCTGGCCGGTCGTGGCGCGCGCCGCGACACCCCGACGAGCGTGTACGCCGCCACCGTCTACGGGGTCGCCGGCGCGGTGCTCCTGCCGGTCTGCCTGGCGACCGGGACCCCGCTGACCGGGTACGACACCACCACCTGGCTGGCCATCGCCGGCATCGTGATCGGGCCGCAGCTGCTCGGGCACACGGTGTTCAACCTGCTGCTGCAGGTGCTCCCGGCCACGACCATCTCGGTGGCGATCCTCGCCGAGCCCGTGGGCGCCGGCCTGCTCGCCTGGTTGCTGCTCGGGGAGCTCCCACCGGCGCTGTTCGCCCTCGGCGCGCCGCTCGTGCTGCTCGGGGTGGCCCGGGTCATCCGCGCCGATGCCGCCGAGGGCGTCAGAACACCATCGGGAGGGTGGGGCGCTCCTCGGCGACGCCGATGATGGCGCCGAGCGCCAGCCCCGCGTGCGCCCGCTCCTCGATCGTCGCCGCCAGCGCCCGCGGCTCGAGGTCGCCGTCGGGATGGCCACCTCGCAGCACGACCAGCATGGTGCCCTTCAGCCGCAACGCCGCCTCGATCCAGCCCGCGTCCAGGCCCGAGCGCGGCGCCCGCAGCAGCGCGTCCTCGCGTTCGTCGACCAGGCGCAGCTCCCGGGGGTCGAGCTGGAACCCGACCCGCGCACCGTGCGGCAGTTCACGCCCGAGGAACGCCTCGAGCGCTTCGAGCCCGGCTGAGCGCAGCGCCGCGACGAGATCCGGCCCCCGCCCGACGTCCGGCGCGGAGGCGACCAGCAGCGGCATCCCGCCCACGAGCAGGGTCCGGACCGCGACCGCGTCCTCGGCGCTCACGCCACGTACCGGCGCAGCAGGCGCGCCCGCACCTGGCGGGTCACCGAGGAGGGCAGCAGCGAGGACGCCAGGACCGCCGCCCGGTCGGCGGGGGCGGGCACGCACACGGCCCGCCCCGCGGCGAACGCCTCGAGCGCGGCGGCGGCGACCCGGTCGGGCTCGCCGGTTAGCGCCGCAGGGAACGCCCCCTCGGGGACCCCCGCCAGGGCCTGGAACTCCGTCCGGGTGACCCCGGGGGCGAGCAGCAGCACGCGCACCCCCCTGCCCCGCACCTCCTCGTGGACCGCCTCGGTGAAGGACCGCACGAAGGCCTTCGTGGCCCCGTAGACGGCGCTGTAGGGGCCGGGCTGGTAGGCGGCCGTCGAGCCGACGTTGATGATCCCGCCGCCGCCCCGGGCCAGCAACATCGGCAGCGCCGCGCGGGTGAGCCGGACCAGCGCGGTGACGTTGACGTCGAGCATGGCCTGCACGTCATCCGGGTCCTGGGCGTGCAGCGCCCCGTAGCGGCCGAGCCCGGCGTCGTTGACCACGAGGTCCACGGGCCGATCGGCAGCGCGGACACGGGCCTCGACCCGGTCGAGGTCCGCTGGCGCCGCGAGGTCGGCGTCAAGAACCTCGGCCGGAACCGGCAGCGCGGCCGCGAGCGCTTCGAGCCGCTCCCGCCGCCGGGCGACGAGCACCACCTCGACCCCGCGGGCCGCGAGCGCGCGCGCGAGGGCCTCACCGATGCCCGCGGAGGCACCGGTGACCAGCGCGCGACGGATGCGCGGCGGCATAGGCCCTCCTGGGTGCGACCGGGTCGGGGAGCCTACCGAGCGGGTACGGTCCCCGACCGGGCCGAGCGAGGAGGTGGTCGTGACCGCGATCCGGCGCGTCCTCGCGGTCGACGGCAACGCGCTCGGCCACCGCGCGTACCGGTCCGCCGAGGCCGAGCTGGCCGCGGGCGACGACCGGCCCCTGGTCACCGGGGCGGTCGTGTCGATGCTCGCCACCGCCTGGGTGCACGGCCCCTACGACGCGGTCCTGGTGGGCTTCGACCACGCCGACAACCGCCGCAAGCTGCTCGCCCCCGAGTACAAGGCGAACCGCCCGCCGACGCCGCCAGCGCTCACCGCCTCGCTCGCCCGGTTGCGCACGGACCTGGCCGCCTGCGGCTTCCTGGTCGTCGAGGAGGAGGGCGCCGAGGCCGACGACGTGCTGGCCGCCGCTGCGGACACCTGCCAGGCCCGTGGCTGGCCGTGCGACCTGCTCAGCTCCGACCGTGACCTGACGGCGCTCGTGAGCGAGGCGGTCCGGCTGCTGCGGCCGCGCGCCCGCCTCGCCGACCTGCTGGTCGAGGACGTCGCGGCGGTCGAGGCCCGCTACGGGGTGCCGCCGGAGCGGTACGTGGAGCTCGCCGCCCTGCGCGGTGACGTCTCGGACGGTCTCACCGGTGCCCGCGGGATCGGGCCGAAGACCGCGGCGAAGCTGCTGCGGACCCACGGCAGCGTCCTCGCGCTCTACGACGCCCTGCCCGACCTGCCCCCACGCCTGGAAGCCGCGCTGCGCGAGGCACGCGACCGGGTCGAGCGCAACCTGCTGCTGATGGCCCCGCTGCCGGGCATCGAGGTGGACGCGGCCGCGCTGGCCACCGCGACGGTCGACGCGCACCGCGTGCGCGGCGTGCTGGAGCCGCTCGGGCTCGGTGCGGCCGCGCGCCGCTTCACCCGGACGGTGACCTCCCCACCGCCCCCGGTGGCACCGCACCCGGTGGCCACCGCTGGCCTCACGCCGCGCGACACGCACCACCTCGACGTCCGGACCGCCGCCGCCCGGGCCGAGCGCGGCGCGGGGCCGAGCAGCGGCGAGCAGGCGCCCCTGTTCTGAACCGGGCTAGAGTCCCGCGACCATGGAGCAGGCACCGGATCACGTCGATGGGCTCATCGCCCAGTGGGCCCAGGAGCGGCCCGAACTGGACGTGCACGGGCTCGCGATCGCCGCCCGCATCATCCGGCTGCAGCGCTTCATCGACCGACGCACGCGGTCGGTCGTCGAGGCGCACGGCCTCACCATCGGGGAGACGAACGTGCTGGCGGCGCTGCGTCGGGCCGGCGCGCCGCACACCCTGACCCCCACCGAGCTGTACCGCAGCCTGCTGCTGTCCTCGGCGGCGATGACCCACCGGCTCGACCGCCTCGAGGAGCTCGGGTACGTCACACGCTGCCGCGCCGAGCGGGACCGCCGTCGCATCCAGGTGTCGCTCACACCGGAAGGGCTCGCGGTGGTGGACCGGGTCATGGACGCCTACACCGCCCAGCTCAGCGAGCTGCTCTCCAGCCTCGAGGACACCGACCGCGCGGCGCTCGAGGGGTCGTTGCGCCAGCTGCTGCGGGTCCTGGAGCGGCAGGAGGAGCCACCGAGCGAGGCGTGAGGGCGGCCGGCTCGGGCTGGCCAGCGCACAGCCCGGAGCGATCAGCCAGGGCTCGCATCCAGGTCGTCGACGAGCAGCAGGATCAGCTCGTCGGCGAACCCCCGGGAGAGCCACCGCGCCTGGCCGGCGGCGTTGGCCACGACCGCGAGGTGGTAGGCCCGAGCCGCAGGACCGACGACGGTGCCGTTGAGCGAGGCGACGTCGTCGAGGCCGCCGGTCTTGCCGACGAACCGCCCCGCTGCCGGGGTGCCGACCAGCCGCGAGCGCAGCGTGCCGCTCTCCCCCATGGAGGCCATCACCGCGTGCCAGGTGGCGGCGTACCGTGTCGCCCGCATGCGCCGGTCGAGGTCCACGAGCAGGTGGGCGGTGAGCCGGTCGTTGCGGCTGAGCCCCGAGCCGTCGGCGAGCACGAGCCCGGTCGTGTCGAGCCCGAGCTGATCGAGCACCTGCAGGTGCGCCCGCTCCCCCGCGGCGAAGGAGCCGAGCCCCGTGCGGGCCCGTCCGACCGCACGGAACAGCGCGTCGCTGATCTGGTTGTCGCTGCGCTGGACGGCGAAGCGCAGGATCTCGTGCAGCGGCGGGCTGTCGACGGCGGCCAGCCGTCCCACGGTCGCGGGCGGCTGCGCATCGAGGCGGCCGGCACCGACGACCTCGACGTCCCGCTCCTCGAGGAGGCGTCCGAGCTCGGCGGTGGCGTGCAGCGCCGGCTGTGGGGTGTGGTCGATCGTGACCTCGGGTGGTTCGGTCGGTTCCTCCTCCGCCGGCGGCGGTGGCTCGCTGCTGCTGCCGGTCCCCACCGGCGGCTCGGGCTCCTCCTCGTCATCGGCGGGAGGCTCGGTGACGATGGTGCGCAGCCCAGCGTCGACGGCGAGCCCGTCCGCCCAGCGGGCATCGAAGCTCCAGAAGTACTCCTCCGGCCAGCCGGCGGCCCTCTCGGGCCCGGTGAACCCCTCGGCCACGCCGATGACGTCCCCCTCGAGGCGGCGCAGCCCGGCGGCGACGAGCTGATCGGCGAGGGCTTCCAGCGGGGTCCGTGGCCGGGCCGGGTAGACCCAGCGCTCGTACTCGGGGGTGGCCAGCACGGGGTCACCCGTCCCCACCAGCACGAGATCCCCCCGCAACGTGCCGTCCACCCCGATCGGCGCGGTCGCCTCGACGCGGGTCCGGAAGCGGTGGTCGGGACCGAAGGTGACCAGCGTCGCTGCCGCCGTCACCGTCTTCAGGGTCGAGGCGGGCAGCAGCGGGACGTCAGCGTCGTGGGCGAGCAGCACCCGGTCGTGCTCGTCGACGACGTAGACCGCGACCTGCTCGCCCTCGCGTTCCTCGAGCAGGTCGTCGAGCAACGCCTCGGCCGCGGCCTGCA
>JBKHDS010000085.1:0-7921 GCA_046541215.1 Nitriliruptoraceae bacterium | reverse complement strand
GTGCTCGTCCACGTGGTCCTCCGCGCCGTGCGTCGGGGTTCGGCCTCCACGACAACGGTAGCGGTCCCCGGCGCCACCGGGCCAGGAGCGTGGCAGGGGTCATGGTGCAGCCGTAGTGGACCCCGCCGCGGCAGGGCAGGGCAGGCGGGCAGGGCAGGCGCACGGGGGCCGCCGACGCCAGCGCTACCGTCGGGATCCGTGAGCCGAGGTGGCCGGGCGGCACGGCCGGGCCGCCGAGGTCGCCCGCACACGGATGCTGCAGGGGAGCCGCATGACCGAGTCCGACCGAACCCGCTGCCGCTGCGCGGTGCTCAACGTGATGAGCGGCGAGGTCGCCGAGGAGTACCTGCGCTTCCACCTCCAGGTGGAGCGGACCGACGGCATGGGCCGCACCATCCACCGCTGCCCGGAGAGCGACGCCCACTGGGTGCAGGAACGCCGGCCATCCGGGTACGGCGAGGACGTCGTCGTGCTCCGGCGCGCGCCGCGCTGAGCCACGCCCCGAGCCGGCGAGCGCACCACGCCCACCGTCCGACTCACCCCGGCCCGGCGGGCCCCTCGAGCGTGAGCCGGATGCGACGGAAGCCGCGCCCCTTGGACTCGACCTTGGCGATACGGACGCGTCCGACCTCGCTCGTCGACGCCACGTGGGTGCCTCCGTCGGCCTGGCGGTCGAGACCGACGATGTCGACCACCCGCACCTCGGTCAGCTCCGGCGGCAGCAACGAGACCTTCGTGCGGATCAGGGACGGATCCTGATCGGCGAGCTCACGTGGCAGGAACGCGATCTCCACCGGGCGAGCCGCCGCGAGCTGCGCGTTCAGCTCCTCCTCCAGCGGCGCCTTGTCCTCCGGATCCCAGTCAGGGAGCTCGAAGTCCAGGCGACCGACCCCCGGCTCCATGTTGCCGCCGGTCACCGGGCTCTGGAACCGCTCCCACACCACCCCGCAGAGGGCGTGCATCGCGGTGTGGGTACGCATCAGGCGGTAGCGGCGCTCCCAGTCCACCTCGGCACGGACCTCGCTGCCGCGCGGGGGGAGGCCACCGTCCAGCCAGTGCCACACCCCTCGCGCGTCCTGATCGACGCGGGTGACGTCGAGCCGGTCGTCGCCCAGGACCAGCTGACCGAGATCGTGTGGCTGGCCACCGCCGCCGGGATAGAACACGGTCCGGTCGAGGAGCACGCGGCCATCGTCACGATCGACCTCGACGATGCGCGCGTCGGTCACGCGGGCGTACTGGTCGGTGCGGTACAGGTGGTCGGTCATGGTCCGCTCCCTCCACGGGCCGTAGGGAGGGTAGGGCCGTGGGGAGCGTCAGGGCGGGGACGGGCTCGGGCCCCGGTCGGCGCGGGCCGCAGGCGGCTCGGGCCGCGGCCAGGGCGGTCGCGCCCGAGTGAACGCCCACACCGGGCGCGAGCGCGTAGCCTGATGGCATGCGTTGCCCGAGCTGCTTCGACGAGTACGAGCCGCACGTTCGCCGTTGCGCGACCTGCGGCAACGAGCTCGTGCCCGACGAGGAGCTGCGGCGCGAGGACGGGACGCTGCCCGAGCCGGTGGAGCCCGAGCACGTCCAACTCGACCAGACGATGCGCCATCTCGGTCGTTTCCACCCCGCGGTGGCGCCGCACGTGCTGGCGCTCCTCGAGAGCAAGGGCATCGCGACGGTGCAGCGCCTCGGCGACGACGAGGTGGCGATCAGCGTGCCGGGGAGCTGGCGCGACGACAACCGCGCCGAGCTGCTACTGCGCTGGGACGAGCTGCTCGCGGCGCTGGATGCCGACCAGGCGCCGGACGTGCTCGGCACCGGCGGTCACACCCCCGGCTGGCGGGACGCCCCCCTCGGCGGGGCGATCGACCGGGACGGGCGCCTGATCGTCGACGCGCCCGACGACGAGGAGGACCGGGGGCGCACGCTCGGGCCCGCGACCGTGATCGGTGGTGCGATCCTCGCGCTCAGCGGGTGGCAGATCATCGACGCGCCGGGTCTGATCGTCGCCGGCATCGCGGTGATGATCGTCGGGCTGCTACTCCCCCGCTGACGCGCCTGCTCCCGGTCCGCGGCTGCGACCGGACGGGCTCACCCGACCGCGCTGCCCTGGGCCAGCAGCCGGTACGACTCGATGAGGTGGTGCCACCGGCAGGCGGTGCACACCTCGACGGTGTAGACCGCCAGATCGCCGTGCCGATCGGCGTAGCGCTGGAGCGCATCCGCGGGCACCGCACGACCGGAGCCGGTGCGCGGGCCGTGCCGCTCGAAGACGTAGGAGACGTGCCGCAGCGCGTCGCGCGCGCACAGCGGGCACGCAGCCGCTACCTCGGTGCCGATATGGATGCCGGCGCGGACGAGATCGGGGTGGGCGTCGCGGACGTCGTCCGGTCCACGCAGACCCTCCTGGACCTCCCGCAGCAAGGCCCGCCGCTGGAGGCGGTGGTCCGTGCGTTGGACCCGCGTCCCGTCCACCTCGTCCGGCTCCGATGCGTCCGTGGTGTCCTCGTCCGAGCGGCCATCACGGCCGCCCGATCCGGTCCACCCGGCCGGGCGGACCCACACAGGCTACGGCGACGCGGGGTGCGGCGCAGGCCGACGGCCACCGGGCCATGGCTGCAGCACCGGCCGCGCGCGGCGGCCGCCTAGCGTGCAGGCCGCCCCCGCTCCGGAGCGTTGCCCATGACCGAGCCCCTGACCCACACGGACCGACCCACCCAGCGTGACCCCGCGCAGGCCGGGCAGCCGGGCCCGACCCCCGCGCGCCGCGAGGAGCTCGTCGAGGTGCTGCACGGCCACCCGGTCGCCGACCCCTACCGCTGGCTCGAGGCCCCCGCCGACGACCCTCGGGTGCGCGCCTTCGTCGACGAGCAGGATCGGCACGCCCGCGCCCACCTCGCCGGCCTGCCGGCTCGCGCGGCGTTGCGCAGCAGGCTCGAGGCGCTCTGGGACCACCCCCGCCGGTCCGCTCCCTGGCGTCGTGGCGGCTCCTGGTTCCAGCTCCGCAACGACGGCCTGCAGGACCAGGACGTCCTGTGGACCGCCCCGGCGGACGCCGACCAGCGCCACGAGGTCCCGTCCGAGGACCGCTGGCGGGTGCTGCTCGATCCGGGCACCTGGAGCGAGGACGGCTCCGCGTCCCTGGCGGGGCTCGCCGCGAGCCAGGACGGCGCCCTGCTCGCGGTCGGGCGTGCCGACGCCGGCTCGGACTGGACGACCTGGTCGGTGGTCGAGGTCGCGACGGGCACGACACGGCCCGACCGTGTGGCGTGGTCGAAGTTCTCGGGCGCCGCGTGGTTGCCCGACGGCAGCGGGTTCGTGTACGGGGCGTACGAGCCGCCGGAGGAGGGCGCCACCCACGCGGCTGCGAACCTCGGCCAGCGGCTCCTGCTGCACCGGCTCGGCACCGCGGCGGGCGAGGACGTGCTCGTGCACGCCGACCCGCACGATCCCGAGCTGGGCTTCCACCCGATCGTCACCCACGATGGCCGCTGGCTGCTCGTGGTCGTCACCCGCGGGACCGACCCGGAGACCGGGGTTCGGGTCGCACCGATCGACGAGCAGGGCCACCTCGGGGCGGTCCGCACCCTGCTCGAGGGCGGGCTGGCCCACAACGAGCCGATCGGGGTGATCGGCGACGAGCTGCTCGTGCACACCGACCTCGACGCTCCCCTCGGGCGCGTCGTCGCCGTCGACCTCACCGACGGCGGCATCCGCGAGGTCGTGGCCGAGGGGACCGACCGCCTCGAGGACGTCGCCCTCGCCGGCGCGGCCGCGCCGGGCGAGCCGGGCTGGCTCGTGTGCAACACCCTGCACCACGCCACCTCACGGCTGGTCGTCCACCCGCTGCACCTCCCGGCGCCGGACCACGCGGCCGACCAGCAGCCGGCGCCGCGCACGGTCCCGCTGCCGTGGCCGGTGACGGTCACGGGTCTGTCGACGACCCGGGAGGCCCCCTACCTCGCCGTCGCCGTCGGCTCCTTCACCGCTCCCGACCACCTGCTGGTGGTGGACCTGCCGGCGCTCGAGGTCCGAGCGCTGTGGTCCCCCGCGGCCGCAGACACGGGCGCCGACCCCGCCGACGCCGCGGCCCCCGACGCCGAGGTGGTCGTGGAGCAGGTCGCGATCCACCACGACGGCGTCGCGGTGCCGCTGTTCGTGCTCCACCGCGCCGACGTGCTCCCCGACGGACAGCGCCCGACCGTGCTGTGGGGCTACGGCGGGTTCGACGTCCCCGTCACGCCGATGCACCGGCCGGGCTGGCGGGCCTGGGTCGAGGCCGGCGGGGTGCTCGCGGTCGCCTGCCTGCGCGGCGGCGGGGAGTACGGCCGCGCCTGGCGCGACGCGGGCCGACGCCACCACAAGGAGCAGGTGTTCGATGACGCGCTCGCCTGCTCGGCGTGGCTGACCGGGACGCGCGCCGACGAGGTGCACGCGAGCCGGCTCGGACCCGTCGGCGACCCGGAGGTGGTGTGGAGCCGTTCCTCCCGCTTGGGCATCGAGGGCCGCTCCAACGGTGGGCTGCTCGCCGCCGCGTGCCTGACCCGCGCACCCGACGCCTTCGGTGCCGCGGTGCCCGAGGTCGGGGTGCTCGACCTGGTCCGCTTCCACCGCTTCACCATCGGGTGGGCGTGGACCTCCGACTACGGCTCACCGGAGGATCCGGACGATCTCGCCGTCCTCCTGCGCTACTCGCCCTACCACCGTCTGCAGGAGGGGCGGGCCTACCCACCGACGCTGCTGACGACCGGGGACACCGACGACCGCGTCGTCCCGGCCCACTCCTACAAGTTCGCGGCAGCTCTGCAACACGCCCAGGGCGGCGATGCCCCGGTGCTCCTGCGGGTCGACCGTGCCGCCGGGCACGGCGCGGGCAAACCGACCTCGCAGCTGCTCGATGAACGCGCCGACGTGCTCGCCTTCCACGCCGCGCACCTCGGGCTGGACGTCGACCCGACCGGCTGAGCCGCCGGCGCCGCGAAGCCCACGGCCGTCGCACGCGAGCGGGGACCCGGTCACCCGGGTCCCCGCGACCTCACACCGGAGGATGCCAGCTCAGCTGACCAGCCACTCCGGCTTGCCGCCCTTGGTGGCCCAGAAGATCTCCGCGATCTCGTCGATCTTCGCGAGCAGATCCTCCGAGACCGCCGGATCCATGGTCTTCTTCGCCTCGCCCGCCGCCTTGATCGCGTGCCAGAACAGCTCGTGCAGCTGCGGGTACTCCTCCAGATGCGGCGGCTTGAAGTAGTCGGTCCACAGCACCGACAGGTGGTGCTTGACGAGCTCCGCCCGCTGCTCCTTGATCAGGATGGCCCGGTCACGGAACACCTCGTCATCGGAGTCGTGGTACTTCAGGCAGCACTGCAGCACCGACTCGGCCTCGATCCGGGCCTGCTCCGGGTAGTACACCCCACACATCAGGTCGCAGTGCGCGTCCGCTACAAGGGCGGCACGCACCGGCGCCAGGGCGCGAAGGACGGTGGACAGACGCATCAGGAGCTCCTCGGTCGTCGTGCGGATCACGGTCACGTGGACCTGGTGCCCAGAGCCTAACGGCGCGGGGCGGCGAGCAGCAGGTCCGCATGGACGGTGGGGTAGCGTCGCCGCGCGCCCCGAGACCTGGGCCTGCCGGTCCAGCTTCCACCGGTCCCGACCGGGAGCACCGACGCGTGCCTGCTTCGACACCTGCTCCGAGGTGGTCGCGCCGCGCCGTCGCGCTGGCCGCGGCGCTCGGCTGCTACCTCGGCCTGCTCGCGGTGGACCGGTCGCGCATCGTCGTGCGGGGGGCCTCGATGCTGCCGCGGTTGTGGCCCGGGGACGTGCTACTGACCGTGCCGGTGCTCGGCCGGGTCAGGCCCGGCCAGGTCGTCGTCGCGCGCGACCCACACGAGCCGGACCACCTCGTCGTCAAGCGGGTGACCGCCATCCGCGACGGTCTCGTGCTGCTGCACGGCGACAACCCCGACGCCTCCACCAACAGCCGGGCGTGGGGGCCGGTGCCGACACGCCTCGTCCGGCGGGTGGCGGTGCGCCGCTGGCCCGACCTCAGGACCCGGCTGCGGGTGACGGCGGCGGTGCCGGACGCCGGGCGATGACCAGCAGCTCGGGGTCATCGAGCGCGACCTCACCAGCGCAGCGACGTCCGTAGGCACCGGGCTCGACGCCGCGGATGGAGCACAGCTCGAGTCCTGCGTCGGACACCAGGCGCGCCGCGTCCCGGGCGGTGTAGGCGGTCGTCCACAGGTCGACCTGGCGCCGCGCATGGTCCGGGCCGCGGACCTCACTGCGCTGGTGGTGGACCAGCCCGAGGGTGTCGAAGGCGTCGCCCGGAGCGAGGTGGCGCGCCGCGAACAGTGCGTGGAACAGCGTCAGCGCGACCGTCCCACCCGGACGCACGGCGGCCGCGAGCCCGGCGACGACCGCCGGGTCGGTGACCGGGGAGGTCCCGAGCCCGCCCTGGCACAGCGACCAGGCCACGTCGAAGGTTCCGGCCCGATCCTGCAGCCAGGTCTCGAGGCGGCGAGCATCGGCGACCGCGAGCTCGATCGCGGCGCCGGCCTCAGCGGCGGCGTGCTGACCGGCCCGCACCAGAGCTGGCGAGACGTCCACCCCGGTGCCGACGATCCCACGCAGCCCGAGCATCCGCAGGTGTCGGCCCTCAGCGCACCCGACGTCGAGCACGCGCGTGCCCGGCCCGAGCCCGAGCAGTGTGGTGAGCGCCGCGACCTCCTCCTCGGTGCCGGCGGCGAAGGCATTGCGGTCGTGATGCTCCCCCTGGAACTGCCCGATGTCGAGGTAGAACGCCGGGGTGTCCGGTCCGGGAACGTCCGGGGCCGTGGTCGGCTGGTCACGGTGGTCACGCCAGCTGGCCGCCGTCACCTCCGCTCCTCGTCGGCGCCCGGCTCCGCCGACGGCGTGTCCTCACCCGCAGCCGACGACCCGGCCGCCTGCCGCTCCGCCCACCAGGCGTCCAGCTCGGCGAGCGCCTCCTCCTCGGGCAGCGGCCCACGGTCCATCCGAACCTCGAGCAGGTGCTGCCAGGCTTCCCCGACGACCGGGCCGGGCTCGAGCCCGAGGTGGCGCATGATGGTGTTGCCGTCCACCGGCGGCCGCATCGCCTCGAGCTCCTCCTGCTCCTTGAGCTCGGCGACCCGCGCCTCGAGCTCGTCGACGCGACGCTGGATCGCCCGCGCCCGGCGCGGGTTGCCGGTCGTCACGTCCGCCCGGGTCAGGGCGTTCAGGCGCTCGTACAGCTCGCCCGCGTCGCGGACGTAGCGGCGCACCGCCGCGTCGGTCCACCCCTGCTTGTAGGTGTGGAACCTCAGGTGCATGCGGACCAGATCGCTGACGTCGCGGATGGTGTCCTTGTCGAAGCGCAGCGCCCGCAGCCGTGCACGGGTCAGCCGCGCCCCGACGACGTCGTGGTGATGGAAGGTCACCGTGCCGTCGCGGTGGATCTCGCGGGTGTCGGGCTTGCCGATGTCGTGCAGCAGGGCGGCGAGCCTCAGCACCAGGTCCGGGCCCTCGGGTTCCAGCGCGATGACGTTGTCGATCACGGCCAGGGTGTGCGCCCAGACGTCCTTGTGACGGTGCTGGGGGTCGCTGCAGGCGCCGAGCGCGACCAGCTCGGGCAGCACGTGGGCGGCCAGCCCCGTGGTCAGCAGTAGCTCGAGGCCCCGTCCCGGTGCCGGGCCGAGCAGCAGTCGCGACAGCTCGTCGCGGACGCGCTCCGCCGAGATCGCGGTCAGCAGGTCGGCGAGCTCGGTGGCCGCCGCCAGGGCATCCGGTGCCACCTCGACGTCGAGGACCGCTGCGAAGCGCGCCAGCCGGACCATCCGCAGCGGGTCATCGGTGAAGGAGGTGTGCGGGTCGATCGGTGTGCGCAACAACCCCCGGCGCAGATCCTGGAGACCCCCGTGCGGATCGACGAACC